>NZ_JBFRDQ010000080.1:0-17383 GCF_052113865.1 Allobosea sp. TAB14
AGCAGCTGGGCCAGGGAGCGCGAGCGGCCGTTCTTCCTGCTGATCGCGGCACGGCGGAGCTGAAGCGGCCCGCGCCCCGAAAGGGTCTTGGCTAAAGGCCTAAGGCGATGTAAGAGGGCGGTCGATGACGGCGCGCGACCCCCCGGGTCCCGCGCCGCGAATGTTTCAGGACGGCCGATTCGGCGTCGCGGCAGGGGTCGCGGACCGGTTCGGAACCCGAGGTGGTTCATGGCGAAATCCAATCCCTTCCAGTTCCTGCAGGACGTGCGTTCCGAGGCGGCCAAGGTCACCTGGCCCTCGCGCCGGGAGACGCTGATCACCACGGGCCTCGTGCTCGCCATGGTGGTCGTCTCCAGCCTGTTCTTCCTCTTCACCGACACCATCATCCGCTGGGGCCTCGGCATCATCCTCGGCGCCCGTTGAACGGAAATACGCACGTGAGCACCCGCTGGTACATCGTCCACGCCTATTCCAACTTCGAGAACAAGGTCGCCCAGTCGATCCGTGACCAGGCGGCGCAGCGCAACCTCGCCGACAAGTTCGACGAGGTGCTGGTGCCGACCGAGAAGGTCGTCGAGGTCCGCCGCGGCCGCAAGGTCGATACCGAGCGCAAGTTCTTCCCCGGCTATGTGCTGGTGAAGTGCGAGATGACCGACGAGGTCTACCACCTCATCAAGAACACGCCGAAGGTCACCGGCTTCCTCGGCGCCGACAAGGCCAAGCCCATGCCGATCCCCGAGCATGAGGCGATGCGGATCAAGGGCCAGGTCGCCGAGGGCATCGAGCGTCCGAAGCCGACGGTGGTCTTCGAGATTGGCGAGCAGGTCAAGGTGGCCGATGGCCCCTTCGCCTCCTTCAACGGCGTCGTCGAGGATGTCGATCACGCCCGCACCCGCCTCAAGGTCGCCGTCTCGATCTTCGGCCGCGCCACGCCGGTCGAGCTGGAATACAGCCAGGTCGAGAAGCTCTGAGCGGCGCCTTCGCGCGTTAACCGGATAACACCCGCAAACGGCCGCTCCGGCTATCCTGTCTCGTGACCGCCAACCAAGGCGGGAACACGGGGAGGGTAGCATGAGCGGCCAACGCATTTTGATGATCGTCGGCGATTTCGGCGAGGACTATGAGATCATGGTCCCGTTCCAGGCGCTGCTTGCGGTCGGTCATACCGTCCACGCGGTCTGCCCCGACAAGAAGGCTGGCGATGCGATCGCGACCGCGATCCACGACTTCGAAGGCCAGCAGACCTATTCCGAAAAGCGCGGCCACAACTTCGCGCTGAATGCCAGCTTCGCCGATGTCGACCCGGCCCGCTACGACGCGCTGGTCATTCCCGGCGGACGGGCGCCCGAATATCTGCGCCTGAACGCCAAGGTCGTCGAGATGGTCCGGCACTTCTTCACCGCAGGAAAGCCGGTGGCGGCGATCTGCCATGGCGCTCAGCTCCTGGCGGGCGCGGGCGTGCTGAAGGGCCGCACCTGCTCGGCCTATCCGGCCTGTCGGGCCGAGGTCGAGCTTGCCGGCGGCACCTATGCGGATATCGCCATCGATGGCGCCATCACCGACGGCAATCTCGTCTCGGCCCCCGCCTGGCCGGCCCATCCCGCCTGGCTGTCGCAGTTTCTCAACGTCCTCGGCACGACGATCAGCCACGGCCAGCAGCGTCAGGCCGCTTGAGTCTCATCCCTTGCCGGCAAGGGCTGGCGGAGCTCGCCTCCGCCAGCCTATGATGCCGCTCGCGGGAACCTGATCGGAGGCGCCCATGTGCAGGCTTTTCGTCGGAGCCGATGCCGGGCTGTGGCAGACGCGGCTCAAATCGGTGCGGATGCGCGGCTATTCGACCAGCGTGAGGCTGGAGAATCTCTACTGGCGCGTCCTGGAAGAAATCGCCCAGCGCGACGGCATGACCCTGATGCAACTGTTGACGCGGTTGCACGAGGAGTTGCTCGAGACGCGGGGAGAGGTCGAGAATTTCTCATCCTTCCTCAGGGTCTGCTGCGGGCGCTATCTGGCGCTTCAGCTGGAAGGTGACGTGCCGCAAGACCGGGCCATCCCGATCCGCGACCTCGATGCCGAGAGCATCCTGGCGCGCGAGGCGCGACGCCGCGACGCCGAAGGTCGCCGCCTGGCGGTCCGGCGCGAGACGGACAAAGCGGTGCGAGGGGCTTCCCTTTCCGGTGCGCCTGTGCCATAGGCCCCGCCTTAACCGCGTGGAAGGCGTGCCGGTCGCCAGCCGGATCACAGGCGCCGCACCACGCACTGCAACCACCCCGGCCCCGGCGAAGAGCGTCGGCAGGCAGGGGCGTCGTCGTTCCGATAGGCAGCGGAGCGGACGGCAGGAGCAGCCATCATGGCAAAGAAGATCACGGGCTACGTGAAGCTTCAGGTTCCGGCGGGCGCGGCCAATCCGTCGCCGCCGATCGGTCCCGCGCTCGGTCAGCGCGGCCTCAACATCATGGAATTCTGCAARGCSTTCAACGCGAAGACCCAGCAGATGGAAAAGGGCATGCCGATCCCGGTGATCATCACCGCGTATGCCGATCGCTCCTTCACCTTCGAGATGAAGCAGCCGCCGGTCTCGTACTGGCTGAAGAAGGCCGCCGGCCTGACCTCGGGCTCGAAGACTCCGGGCAAGGGCGGCAATGTCGGCAAGGTTACGACCGCGCAGATCGCCGAGATCGCCGAGAAGAAGATGGCCGATCTSAACTGCGAYAMCGTCGAATCGGCYKYGGCCATGATCCGKGGYTCTGCCAGGTCCATGGGCCTGGAAGTCGTGGGCTGAGGGGAGGCTGACAATGGCACATATCGGAAAGCGCGTCGTCAAGGGCCGTGAAGGCATTGACCGCACCAAGCTGTACCCGCTCGATCAAGCCGTCACCTTCGTCAAGGAGCGTGCCAACGCCAAGTTCGACGAGACGGTCGAGATCGCGATGAATCTCGGCGTCGATCCGCGTCACGCCGACCAGATGGTCCGCGGCGTCTGCAACCTGCCGAACGGCTCGGGCCGCACGCTGCGCGTCGCCGTCTTTGCCCGTGGCGCCAAGGCTGACGAGGCCAAGGCTGCGGGTGCCGACATCGTCGGCGCCGAGGAGCTGGTCGAGTCCGTCCAGAAGGGCGAGATCAACTTCGACCGCTGCATCGCGACCCCGGACATGATGGGTCTCGTCGGCCGTCTCGGTAAGGTGCTCGGCCCGCGCGGCCTGATGCCGAACCCGCGCGTCGGCACCGTGACCATGGACGTCACCGCCGCCGTCGCCGCCTCGAAGGGCGGTTCGGTCGAGTTCCGCGTCGAGAAGGCCGGCATCATCCACGCCGCCGTCGGCAAGGCCTCGTTCTCGGCCGAGAAGCTCTCGGAGAACATCAAGGCGTTCGTCGACTCCGTCGCCAAGGCCAAGCCGGCCGGCGCCAAGGGCACCTATATCCAGCGCGTCGCGATCTCGTCGACCATGGGTCCGGGCGTCAAGGTCGAGCCGAACACCGTCGTCGGCGGCTGATCCTCGATCAGGGCGGCCGGTTTTTCCGGTCGCCCACCCGCTCTTGATTTCGTGATGTCAAGAGCCTACTTGGCAGAAGCAGGCGAAAGCGCTATACGCACGCCTGTTTCCATGAGTGATGGGGCTCCGGCGTGCTTGACACGAAGGGGTCCGTTTCGCGTTTTTCGGCGGGTTTCCGCTGAAAATTGGGTGATTTGAGGACGGGGGAGTGATTTCCCGGGGGAGAATCATCCAGTCCTGTCTGAGACTGCAGGTGCGTTTCGGCTTCGGCCGGGAGCATAATTTCGCCAAGAGGCCTGCATAGACGGTGCAAGAGCTTACTCCCGGATCGCAAGATCCGGAAAGACGGTTCGAACCATCTCGCCCGGTCGCGGCCTCTCCATCGAGGCTCGGGAGCGGGGACAGGGCATCAAGCGTCGCTTTGCCGAACGCCGGTGTCAACCGGGGTTCCAGGAGCGGCATTTGCAACCGGCGGCGAGCCCTCGAAAGCTTGTCGCCTACCGGAGAGAGCCCAGTGGATAAAGCGGCAAAGAAAGATGCCGTCGCGTCGCTGAACGATGTGTTTGCGAACACGTCGGTCGTCGTCGTGGCCCACTATGCGGGCTTGACCGTGGCCCAGTTCCAGAAGCTTCGTCGCGAGATGAAGGCCAATGGCGCCACTGTKAAGGTCGCAAAGAACCGSYTGGCCAAGATCGCTCTTGAAGGCACCGACGTCGCGTCCATCAGCMMCCTGCTGAMGGGYCCCACCCTGATCGCTTATTCCAACGATCCGGTCGCGGCGCCGAAGGTCGCCAGCGCTTTCGCCAAGGAGAACGACAAGCTCGTCATCCTGGGCGGCGCGATGGGCAAGACCGCCCTGAACCCCGATGGTGTCAAGGCCCTGGCCACGATGCCCTCGCTCGACGAACTGCGTGCCAAGCTTATCGGCCTTATCCAGGCCCCGGCTACCAAGCTCGCGCAGCTCACGAACGCGCCCGCCGGCAAGCTGGCTCGCGTGGTTCAGGCTTACGCCGACAAGAATGCGGCTTGAAGCCAGCAAACCCTTATCGTTCGAACCTCTTAAGACAGGAAGTTAAACATGGCCGATCTCGCCAAGCTCGTCGACGAGCTGTCGTCGCTCACCGTTCTCGAGGCCGCTGACCTCGCCAAGCTGCTCGAAGAGAAGTGGGGCGTTTCCGCTGCCGCCGCCGTCGCCGTTGCGGCTGGCCCGGCTGCCGGTGGCGCTGCCGCCGCTGCTGCTGAAGAGCAGACCGAGTTCACCGTCGTTCTTGCCGCCGCCGGCGACAAGAAGATCGAGGTGATCAAGGAAGTCCGCGCCATCACCGGCCTGGGCCTCAAGGAGGCCAAGGATCTGGTCGAGGGCGCTCCGAAGCCGGTCAAGGAAGGCGTTGCCAAGGACGAGGCCGAGAAGCTCAAGAAGCAGCTCGAGGCCGTTGGCGCCAAGGTCGAGCTCAAGTGAGCTTGGGCCGGCTGATGCCGGTCCGACCGTAGTCAAAACAGACAGTCCCGGGGCGCTCCACGCCTCCGGGGCTGTTGCGTCGTTTCCACGCTGGTGCGCGGGAGTTGTCGCGGGAGCGAGCCGCAACCTTGCGGTGAAGCTCTGAACGAAGACGTGGGTCGGCGCCGATGCGCCGAACGGCTCACCCGGCGGCCCGAGGCCGCCTCGGCCGGACCGCCGGGTGAGCCGTCCATGGAGCCGAAACCGATGGCGGACCTTCCGAGGGCCGGCGGCGGTACAGGCTCTGAACGGAGAGGTTGGGACCTTACGGAGCGTGGCCGCCAAATTGGCGGCGACTTGCCGGAAGATGCCCACAGAACGCGAGGAACAACATGGTCAATTCGCTCCAGGGTCGCAGGCGCGTCCGCAAGTTCTTCGGCAAGCTCAAGGAAGTGGCGGAGATGCCGAACCTCATCGAGGTTCAGAAGGCGTCCTACGACCAGTTCCTGATGGTCGACGAACCCAAGGGCGGCCGGCCTGACGAGGGATTGCAGTCCGTCTTCAAGTCGGTCTTCCCGATCGGCGATTTTTCCGGCGCCTCGCTGCTGGAGTTCGTGAAGTACACCTTCGAGCCGCCGAAATACGACGTCGACGAGTGCCGCCAGCGCGGCATGACCTTCTCGGCGCCGCTCAAGGTGACGCTGCGCCTGATCGTGTTCGATATCGACCCGGACACCCAGGCCAAGTCCGTCAAGGACATCAAGGAGCAGGATGTCTATATGGGCGACATGCCGCTCATGACGGATAACGGCACCTTCATCGTCAACGGCACCGAGCGCGTCATCGTCTCGCAGATGCACCGTTCGCCGGGCGTGTTCTTCGACCACGACAAGGGCAAGACCCATTCCTCGGGCAAGCTGCTCTTCGCCGCGCGCATCATCCCCTATCGCGGCTCCTGGCTCGACATCGAGTTCGACGCCAAGGACATCGTCTACGCCCGTATCGACCGGAAGCGTAAGATCCCGGTCACCTCGCTGCTGTTCGCGCTCGGCATGGACGGCGAGGAGATCCTCAGCCGCTTCTACAACCACATCACCTACACCAAGGACGCCAAGGGCTGGCGCGTTCCCTACGACGCGGAGCGCATGAAGGGCTTCAAGGCGACCGAAGACCTGATCGACGCCGACACCGGCGAGGTCGTGGTCGAGGCCGGCAAGAAGCTCGTCGCCCGCGCTGCCCGCCAGCTCGCCGAGAAGGGCCTCAAGTTCCTGCGCGCGCAGGACGAGGACCTGTACACCCAGTACATCGCCGAGGACCTGGTCAACCCGGCGACGGGCGAGGTCTATGCCGAGGCCGGCGAAGAGATCACCGAGAAGCTGCTCAAGCAGCTCACCGATGACGGTTATGACGAGATCCCGGTGCTGGAYATCGACCACATCACGGTCGGTCCCTACATCCGCAACACGCTSAACGTSGACAAGAACTCGCGCCGCGAGGAAGCCCTGTTCGACATCTACCGCGTGATGCGTCCGGGCGAGCCGCCGACCCTCGAGACGGCTGAGAACATGTTCCAGTCGCTGTTCTTCGACCCGGAGCGCTACGATCTCTCGGCCGTCGGCCGCGTCAAGATGAACATGCGCCTCGACCTCGACGCCGAGGACACCGTGCGCATCCTGCGCAAGGAGGACATCTTCGCGGTCGTCAAGGCGCTGGTCGACCTGCGCGACGGCAAGGGCGAGATCGACGACATCGACCATCTCGGCAACCGCCGCGTGCGCTCGGTCGGCGAGCTGATGGAGAACCAGTATCGCCTGGGCCTGCTCCGCATGGAGCGCGCCATCAAGGAGCGCATGTCCTCGGTCGATATCGACACGGTCATGCCGCAGGACCTGATCAACGCCAAGCCGGCGGCTGCCGCCGTGCGCGAGTTCTTCGGCTCCTCGCAGCTCTCGCAGTTCATGGACCAGACGAACCCGCTCTCCGAAGTCACGCATAAGCGTCGCCTTTCGGCGCTTGGCCCGGGCGGTYTGACCCGYGAGCGCGCCGGCTTCGAGGTGCGCGACGTGCATCCGACGCATTACGGCCGCATCTGCCCGATCGAGACGCCGGAAGGCCCGAATATCGGCCTGATCAACTCGCTCGCGACCTTCGCGCGGGTGAACAAGTACGGCTTCATCGAGAGCCCGTATCGCCGCATCCGCGACGGCAAGGTCACCGACGAGGTGATCTATCTCTCGGCGATGGAAGAAGCGAAGTACAACGTCGCCCAGGCCAATGCCGCCGTCGACAAGGAAGGCCGCCTGACCGACGATCTGATCGTCTGCCGCCGCGCCGGCGAGGTCATCGTCACGCCGGTCGACAAGGTCGACTTCCAGGACGTGTCGCCGAAGCAGCTCGTTTCGGTCGCCGCGGCGCTGATTCCGTTCCTCGAGAACGACGACGCGAACCGCGCGCTGATGGGCTCGAACATGCAGCGCCAGGCGGTGCCGCTGGTTCGCGCCGACGCGCCTTTCGTCGGCACCGGCATGGAAGCGGTCGTCGCCCGTGACTCGGGCGCCGCGATCGCGGCCCGCCGTTCCGGCGTCGTCGACCAGGTCGACGCGACCCGTATTGTCATCCGCGCTTCCGACGAGATGGACCCGACGAAGCCGGGCGTTGACATCTACCGGCTGCAGAAGTTCCAGCGCTCGAACCAGTCGACCTGCATCACGCAGCGTCCGCTGGTGCGCGTCGGCGACGTCGTCAAGAAGGGCGACATCGTCGCCGACGGCCCGTCGACCGAGTTCGGCGAGCTCGCGCTCGGCCGCAACGTGCTCGTCGCGTTCATGCCGTGGAACGGCTACAACTTCGAGGACTCGATCCTTCTCTCCGAGAACATCGTCTCCCAGGACATCTTCACCTCGATCCATATCGAGGAGTTCGAGGTCATGGCCCGCGATACCAAGCTCGGCCCGGAGGAGATCACGCGCGACATTCCGAACGTTTCGGAAGAGGCGCTGAAGAACCTCGACGAAGCCGGCATCGTCTATATCGGCGCGGAAGTGGCGGCGGGCGACATCCTCGTCGGCAAGATCACGCCGAAGGGCGAAAGCCCGATGACGCCGGAAGAGAAGCTGCTGCGCGCCATCTTCGGCGAGAAGGCTTCGGACGTTCGCGACACCTCGCTGCGYGTTCCSCCGGGCGTGCAGGGCACCATCGTCGACGTSCGCGTGTTCAAYCGCCACGGCGTCGACAAGGACGAGCGCGCCCAGGCGATCGAGCGCGAGGAGATCGAGCGTCTCGCCAAGGACCGCGACGACGAGCAGGCGATCCTGGACCGCAACACCTTCGCGCGTCTGGCCGAGATCCTGACCGGCAAGACCGGCCTGGCCGGTCCGAAGGGCTTCAAGAAGGACACGGTCATCACCCGCGAGGTGATGAGCGAGTTCCCGCGTTCGCAATGGTGGCTGTTCGCCACCGCCGAAGACTCGCTGATGACCGAGATCGAGGCGATGCGGAAGCAGTACGACGAGTCGAAGAAGCGCCTTGAGCAGCGCTTCCTCGACAAGGTCGAGAAGCTGCAGCGCGGCGACGAACTGCCCCCGGGCGTGATGAAGATGGTCAAGGTCTTCGTCGCGGTGAAGCGCAAGATCCAGCCGGGCGACAAGATGGCCGGCCGTCACGGCAACAAGGGCGTGGTCTCGCGCATCGTGCCGGTGGAGGACATGCCGTTCCTCGAGGACGGCACCCATGCCGACATCGTGCTGAACCCGCTGGGCGTGCCSTCGCGCATGAACGTCGGTCAGATCCTTGAGACGCATCTGGGCTGGGCGGCCGCCGGTCTCGGCAAGCAGATCGGCAAGGCGCTCGACGCCTACAAGAAGACGAGCGACTTCAAGGCGCTGAAGGCTCAGTTCGACGCCGTCTACGAGGATAACGAGATCATCGCCTCGATGGACGAGAACGAGCTCGTCGAGATGGGCCAGAACCTGCGCCGCGGCGTGCCGGTGGCGACGCCGGTGTTCAATGGCGCCAAGGAGGCCGATATCGAGCGGCTCCTGGAGCAGGCTGGTCTCCACTCGTCGGGTCAGTCGACCCTCTATGACGGCCGCACGGGTGAGCCTTTCGACCGCAAGGTGACGATGGGCTACATCTACATGCTCAAGCTGCACCACCTGGTCGACGATAAGATCCACGCGCGTTCGATCGGTCCGTACTCGCTCGTCACCCAGCAGCCGCTGGGCGGCAAGGCSCAGTTCGGCGGYCAGCGCTTCGGSGAAATGGARGTSTGGGCKCTCGAAGCCTACGGCGCSGCCTACACCCTGCAGGAAATGCTGACGGTGAAGTCSGACGACGTGGCSGGCCGCACCAAGGTCTACGAGTCGATCGTGCGCGGCGAGGACAACTTCGAGGCGGGCATCCCCGAGAGCTTCAACGTTCTCGTCAAGGAGATGCGCTCGCTCGGCCTCAACGTCGAGCTGATCAACAACAAGGTGAAGCCGGGCGAGTTGCCGCCCGCCGAAGCGGCCGAATAAGCCGCGACCGAGCCTTGAACATTGCCGGCGGCACTCACGCCGCCGGCCTACGGAATTGACGAGCCGGGCAGGGTGGCCCTTAAGCCCCCACCGGCCGAAGGAGACAGGCGATGAAGCAAGAGGTCATGAACCTTTTCGGCCAGCAGCCGGTCCAGCAGGCCTTCGACGCGATCAAGATCTCGATCGCGAGCCCGGAGAAGATCCTGTCCTGGTCGTATGGCGAGATCAAAAAGCCCGAGACGATCAACTACCGCACGTTCAAGCCGGAGCGTGACGGCCTGTTCTGCGCGCGCATCTTCGGGCCGATCAAGGACTACGAGTGCCTGTGCGGCAAGTACAAGCGCATGAAGTTCAAGGGCGTCATCTGCGAGAAGTGCGGCGTCGAAGTCACGCTCGCCCGCGTCCGGCGCGAGCGCATGGGCCATATCGAGCTCGCCGCTCCCGTCGCGCATATCTGGTTCCTGAAGTCGCTGCCCTCGCGCATCGGCCTCCTGATGGATATGCCGCTCAAGGACCTCGAGCGCATCCTCTACTTCGAAAGCTACGTCGTCATCGAGCCGGGCCTGACCCCGCTCAAGGACCGCCAGCTGCTGTCGGAGGAGGAGTATGTCCGCTGCCAGGAGGAGTACGGCGCGGACACCTTCACCGCCATGATCGGCGCGGAAGCCATCCGCGAAATGCTGCGCGCGCTCGATCTCGACCAGATCAACGCCGATCTCAAGCAYGAGATCGCGACGACGACCTCCGAGCTGAAGCCCAAGAAGCTGATGAAGCGCCTCAAGATCATCGAGGCCTTCCAGGAGTCGGGCAACAAGCCGGAATGGATGGTGATGACCCAGATCCCGGTCATCCCGCCGGATCTGCGTCCGCTCGTTCCGCTCGATGGCGGCCGCTTCGCGACTTCGGACCTGAACGACCTCTATCGCCGSGTCATCAACCGYAACAACCGCCTGAAGCGCCTCATCGAGCTGCGCGCGCCGGACATCATCATCCGCAACGAGAAGCGGATGCTGCAGGAATCCGTCGACGCCCTGTTCGATAACGGCCGCCGCGGCCGCGTCATCACGGGTGCCAACAAGCGCCCGCTGAAGTCGCTCGCCGACATGCTGAAGGGCAAGCAGGGCCGCTTCCGCCAGAACCTGCTCGGCAAGCGCGTCGACTATTCCGGCCGCTCGGTCATCGTCGTCGGTCCGGAGATGAAGCTGCACCAGTGCGGCCTGCCGAAGAAGATGGCGCTCGAGCTGTTCAAGCCGTTCATCTATGCGCGCCTCGACGCCAAGGGCTACTCGACCACGGTCAAGCAGGCCAAGAAGCTSGTCGAGAAGGAGAAGCCGGAAGTCTGGGATATCCTGGACGAGGTCATCCGCGAGCATCCGGTKATGCTGAACCGCGCWCCGACGCTSCACCGYCTCGGCATCCAGGCCTTCGAGCCSGTGCTGATCGAGGGCAAGGCGATCCAGCTCCACCCGCTGGTCTGCGCCGCCTTCAACGCGGACTTCGACGGCGACCAGATGGCCGTGCACGTCCCGCTGTCGCTTGAGGCGCAGCTGGAAGCGCGCGTGCTGATGATGTCGACCAACAACATCCTGCACCCGGCGAACGGCCAGCCGATCATCGTGCCGTCGCAGGACATCGTGCTCGGCCTCTACTACCTCTCGATCATCTCGGATGGCGAGCCGGGCCAGGGCAAGATCTTCGGCGATTTCGGTGAGCTCGAATACGCGCTGCACGAGAAGGTCGTGACGCTGCATTCGAAGATCAAATATCGCTGGACCGGCGTCGGCCATGACGGCAAGCCGTACACGAAGATCTACGACACCACGCCGGGCCGCGTGATCCTCTCGACCGCGCTGCCGGAGCACCCGGCCGTGTCCTTCGACGTCGTCAACAAGCTGATGACGAAGAAGGAGATCTCCGGAATGATCGACGCCGTGTATCGCGGCTGCGGTCAGAAGGAATCGGTGATCTTCTGCGACCGCGTCATGGGGCTCGGCTTCAAGCACGCCTTCAAGGCCGGCATCTCCTTCGGCAAGGACGACATGGTCGTGCCGGAGAACAAGTGGCAGATCGTCGACACCACCCGCGCGCTCGCCAAGGATTACGAGCAGCAGTACCAGGACGGCCTGATCACGCAGGGCGAGAAGTACAACAAGGTCGTCGACGCCTGGGCGAAGTGCTCCGACAAGCTCGCCCAGGAGATGATGGCCCGCATCTCGACCGTCCAGAAGGACGAGACCGGCCGCGACAAGCAGATCAACTCGATCTACATGATGTCGCACTCGGGTGCCCGCGGTTCGCCGGCGCAGATGCGCCAGCTCGCCGCCATGCGCGGCCTGATGGCCAAGCCGTCGGGCGAGATCATCGAGAGCCCGATCATCTCGAACTTCAAGGAAGGCCTCGACGTTCTCGAGTACTTCAACTCGACCCACGGCGCCCGTAAGGGCCTCGCCGACACGGCGCTCAAGACGGCCAACTCCGGCTATCTCACCCGCCGTCTCGTCGACGTGGCGCAGGACGCGATCATCTCCGAGGTCGATTGCGGCTCCGACAACGGCATCAAGATGCGCGCCATCGTCGATGCCGGCCAGGTCGTGGCTTCGCTCGGCGTGCGCATCCTGGGACGCTCGGCGGCCGAGGACGTGACCGATATCGACGGCAACGTCCTCGTGCCGAAGGGCACGATGATCGAGGAGAGCCATATCGAGAAGATCAACGCCGCCGGCGTCCAGGAGGTGAAGATCCGCTCGGTTCTCACCTGCGCGACCAAGAACGGCGTCTGCGCGACCTGCTATGGGCGCGACCTCGCCCGCGGCACGCCCGTCAACATGGGTGAGGCCGTCGGCGTCATCGCGGCGCAGTCGATCGGCGAGCCGGGCACGCAGCTCACCATGCGTACCTTCCACATCGGCGGCGCGGCCACCATCGCCGACCAGTCCTTCGTCGAGTCGAACTTCGAAGGCACGGTCAAGATGCGCAACCGCAACGTCGCGCGGAACTCGGACGGCGACCTCATCGCCATGGCGCGCAACATCGCCATCGTGATCGTCGGGCCTGATGGCGCCGAGCGCGCGGTCCATCGTGTCCAGTTCGGCTCGAAGCTGCGGGTCGACGAGGGCGACAAGGTCAAGCGCGGCCAGCGCCTGATCGAGTGGGATCCCTATTCCCGCCCGATCCTGGCGGAGGTGGACGGCAAGGTCGGCTACGAGGATCTCGTGGACGGCATGTCGATGACCGAGACGACCGACGAGGCGACCGGCATCTCCAAGCGCGTCGTCATCGACTGGCGTGGCTCGGCCCGTACGGCCGACCTCAAGCCCGCGATGACGATCACGGGGCCTGACGGCAAGATCGCGAAGCTCGCCCGTGGTGGCGATGCCCGCTACATCCTGCCTGTCGACGGCATCATCTCGGTGGAGCCTGGCCACTCGATCAAGGCCGGCGACGTGCTGGCGCGTGTCTCGACCGACTCGGCCAAGACCCGCGACATCACCGGTGGTCTGCCGCGCGTGGCGGAGCTGTTCGAGGCGCGTCGTCCGAAGGACGCGGCGATCATTGCCGAGAAGTCGGGCGTGATCGGCTTCGGCAAGGACTACAAGAACAAGCGCCGCGTGACGCTGACGCCGCATGACGGTTCCGACGGGGTCGAGTACCTGATCCCGAAGGGCAAGCACATCCACCTCCAGGACGGCGACGTCGTGGAAGTCGGCGACTACATCCTCGACGGCAACCCGGCCCCGCACGACATTCTGGCGATCAAGGGCGTCGARGAGCTSGCGGCTTATCTGGTCAACGAGATCCAGGAGGTCTATCGCCTCCAGGGCGTCGGCATCAACGACAAGCACATCGAGGTCATCGTCCGTCAGATGCTGCAGAAGGTCGAGATCACGGAGTCGGGCGATACCGACATCCTGACCGGCGACCAGGTCGATCGCGTCGAACTCGAGGAGATCAACGCGAAGATGCGCGAGGAGGGCAAGAAGCCGGCTTCCGGCGTGCCGGTCCTGCTCGGCATCACCAAGGCCTCGCTGCAGACSCGCTCCTTCATCTCGGCGGCGTCSTTCCAGGAGACCACCCGCGTCCTCACCGAGGCGGCGGTCAACGGCAAGTCGGACATGCTCGAGGGCCTCAAGGAGAACGTCATCGTCGGCTCGCTCATCCCGGCCGGCACCGGCGCCCAGGTCGCCCGCATCAAGCAGGTGGCCACGCGCCGCGACGACCTCATCGTCGGCCAGAAGGCCGATGCGGCTGCCAAGGCCGCGGCCCAGGCCGCTGCGGTGCTGCCGGCGGCCGAGTAAGCTCAGCCACCGGCGAAGACCGGCAATCATCGGAAAGGCCGCCCCTCCCGGGCGGCCTTTTTGTTTCGTGAAAGGGCAGGCGAGGGGCCAAGTGGCCCGAACCCCGCAAAACCCCAGCCTTTTCGGCGGTTTCGGGGTTGACGCGAATCTCTGTTCGAGTCATAAGCGCGCCACTGTCGACGGTTGTCGGACACGTTTGTCGCTTGCCTCTTTGTTTGCAAGCGAGTTTCGCGACCGAAACTCCGTCGGAATTCCAGCGTCGAATGACGACATGGCGAGATGCATGAACGCGGAGTTTCCGTGTTCCTCTGCTGGCGAACGCGCCTGAGGCCCCTGAAAGGGCGCCGATGGCGCGGCTTCGTTTATGCCATGGCTTTGCTCGACCTGGGAGATTGACCAGGAATTTCCAAACGCTCAGTGGGGCGAGAGGCCAGAATGCCGACAATCAGCCAGCTCATCCGCAAGCCGCGCTCGCCCGTGAAGGCGCGTAACACCGCCCCGGCGCTCGAGTCGTGCCCGCAGAAGCGCGGCGTCTGCACGCGTGTCTATACGACGACCCCGAAGAAGCCGAACTCCGCGCTCCGCAAGGTCGCCAAGGTTCGTCTGACCAACGGCTTCGAGGTGATCGGTTACATCCCGGGTGAAGGCCACAACCTTCAGGAACACTCGGTGGTGATGATCCGCGGCGGCCGCGTCAAGGACCTTCCCGGCGTGCGCTATCACATCCTGCGCGGTGTGCTCGACACGCAGGGTGTCAAGAACCGCAAGCAGCGCCGTTCGAAGTACGGCGCCAAGCGTCCCAAGTGAGTTCGGCCAGATCGGCCGGGCGATGAGCCCAGGCCGATCCGCCGCGTTGAAGATTTGACCGGAGACTAGACGATGTCCCGCCGCCACAGTGCCGAAAAGCGCGAAGTTATCCCGGACCCCAAGTTCGGCGATATCGTCGTCACGAAGTTCATGAACTCCGTGATGTACGAAGGTAAGAAGTCGACCGCCGAGCGGATCGTCTACGGTGCCTTCGACATCATCGAGGCCAAGACCAAGAGCGAGCCGCTCGGCGTCTTCAAGTCGGCGCTCGAGAACGTCGCTCCGGCGATCGAGGTCCGTTCCCGCCGCGTCGGCGGCGCGACCTACCAGGTTCCGGTCGAGGTTCGCACCGAGCGCCGTCAGGCGCTGGCGATCCGCTGGCTGATCTCGGCCGCGCGTGGCCGCAACGACAAGACGATGGTCGAGCGTCTCTCGGCCGAGCTGATGGATGCTGCGAACAACCGCGGCAACGCCGTCAAGAAGCGTGAAGACACGCACCGGATGGCGGAAGCCAACCGCGCCTTCTCGCACTACCGCTGGTAAGCGGAAGCCCGGACTTCAGGACACACGACCATGGCCCGTTCTCATCCGATCGATCATTATCGTAACTTCGGCATCATGGCCCACATCGATGCGGGCAAGACGACGACGACCGAGCGTATCCTCTACTACACCGGCAAGTCGCATAAGATCGGCGAAGTCCATGATGGCGCCGCCACGATGGATTGGATGACGCAGGAGCAGGAGCGCGGCATCACGATCACGTCCGCCGCGACGACCTGCTTCTGGCGCGACAACCGCCTGAACATCATCGACACCCCCGGCCACGTCGACTTCACCATCGAGGTCGAGCGTTCGCTGCGCGTGCTCGACGGTGCCGTCTGCGTGCTCGACGGCAACCAGGGCGTCGAGCCCCAGACYGAGACCGTCTGGCGCCAGGCCGACAAGTACGACGTYCCGCGYRTCGTSTTCGTCAACAAGATGGACAAGATCGGCGCCGATTTCTATCGCTGCGTCCAGGACATCATCGACCGCGTCGCCGGCAAGCCCGTCTGCCTGCAGATCCCGATCGGTTCCGAATCCGACTTCGTCGGCGTGATCGACCTGATCAAGATGAAGGCGATCGTCTGGAACGGCGAAGCGCTCGGCGCGTCCTTCGAGGAGAAGGACATCCCGGCCGATCTCGCCGACAAGGCTGCCGAGTATCGCTCGAAGCTCGTCGAGGCCGCCGTCGAGATGGACGACGCCGCGATGGAAGCTTATCTGGACGGCACCGAGCCGAACGCCGAGACGCTGCGCAAGCTCGTCCGCACGGCCGTTCAGCGCCGCGCCTTCCACCCGGTCCTCTGCGGCTCGGCCTTCAAGAACAAGGGTGTGCAGCCCCTGCTCGACGCGGTCGTCGACTTCCTGCCGTCGCCGGTCGATCGCGGCGCGGTCGAAGGCATCGACTTCAAGACCGAAGAGCCGACCACCCGCAACCCGACGGACGAAGATCCGTTCTCCATGCTCGCCTTCAAGATCATGGACGACCCCTTCGTCGGCACCATCACCTTCTGCCGCATCTATTCGGGCAAGGTCGAGGCGGGTCAGGGCGTCATCAATTCGACCCGCGACAAGAAAGAGCGCGTTGGCCGCATGCTGCTGATGCATGCGAACAACCGCGAGGACATCAAGGAGGCTTATGCCGGTGACATCGTCGCCCTGGCCGGCCTCAAGGACGTCCGCACCGGCGACACGCTCTGCGATCCCACCCATGCGGTGATCCTGGAGCGCATGGAGTTCCCCGAACCGGTCATCACGATCGCGATCGAGCCGAAGTCCAAGGCCGACCAGGAGAAGCTGGGCCTCGCCCTGTCGAAGCTCGCGAACGAGGATCCGTCCTTCCGCGTGTCGACCGACCAGGAGAGCGGCCAGACCATCCTGAAGGGCATGGGCGAGCTCCATCTCGACATCAAGGTCGACATCCTGAAGCGCACCTACAAGGTCGACGCCAATATTGGCGCGCCCCAGGTTGCGTATCGCGAGACGCTGACCAAGAAGGCCGAGATCGACTACACCCATAAGAAGCAGACCGGTGGTACGGGCCAGTTCGCCCGCGTCAAGCTCGTCATCGAGCCGAACGAGACCGGCAAGGGCTTCGAGTTCGAGTCGAAGGTCGTCGGCGGTTCGGTGCCGAAGGAGTATATCCCCGGCGTCGAGAAGGGCCTGAACTCGGTCATCGGCTCTGGCGTTCTCGCCGGCTTCCCGGTCGTGGACGTCAAGGTCACGCTGATCGACGGCGCCTTCCACGAAGTCGACTCGTCGGCGCTCGCCTTCGAAATCGCTTCCCGTGCAGCGCTGCGCGAAGGTCTGCAGAAGGGCGGCTCCGTGCTGCTCGAGCCGATCATGAAGGTCGAGGTCGTGACTCCGGAAGACTACACCGGTTCGGTCATCGGCGACCTGAACTCGCGTCGTGGCCAGATCCAGGGCCAGGACATGCGCGGCAACGCCGTCGTGATCAACGCGATGGTGCCGCTGGCGAACATGTTCGGCTACGTCAACCAGCTGCGCTCCTTCTCGCRGGGCCGCGCGAACTACACGATGCAGTTCGACCACTATGAGCAGGTTCCCTCGGCGGTCGCCGCCGAGGTTCAGGCCAAGTACGCCTGACCCGAACCTTCGACTGAACACTGAGAGATTGGACGGAGGCTACCATGGCCAAAGAGAAGTTTTCGCGGACGAAGCCGCACTGCAACATTGGAACGATTGGTCACGTTGACCATGGCAAGACGTCGCTGACGGCTGCGATCACGAAGGTTCTGGCTGAGTCCGGCGGTGCGTCGTTCACGGCGTATGACC
>NZ_JBFRDQ010000081.1:0-632 GCF_052113865.1 Allobosea sp. TAB14
CCCGATGACCAGCACGTCCAGCGTGCTCATGCTGCGATGCACGAGCACCTTGTCGATGACGACCTGGAAGAACAGGGGCGAGATCAGGCCGAAGAACTGGAGGAAGAAGGACGCGATCAGGACTTCGCCGAGAAGCCAGCGATATTTGTGGATCGCGCCCATGAACCAGGTGATGTCGAAACGGCGGGCGAGGTCGGTCAGCGTCGCGCGCTTCGTCATCAGGACGAGCCGGCCGTCCCAGATCGCTTCGAGCTCGGCCCGCGACATCACACTCGGCCGCGGGGCGTTCGGCGCCTGGACGAGGATCTGGTCCTCGCCGCAGCGGCCCAGGACCAGGAAGCTGCCGTCGCGCATCGCGGCGATCACCGGCAGCGGCGTGCGCGCCAGCCGCTCCCAGCTCGTCGTCACTGAGCGGGCCTTGAGGCCCAGGCCCTTGGCGCAGCGGATCATTTCCGAGACCCCGATCGGCCGACCGGGAAATTGATGCTGGATCTGTTCCGGAAGGACGCTCACGCCCTGGCTGCGCAGGATGAAGATGAGCGCAGTCAGGCCGTCGTCAGATCGCGGATGGGTATCGTTATCGGGATTTTCCAAGTGGTGGCCCCGCATACATGCTGTTTGAGGCGTGGGGG
>NZ_JBFRDQ010000081.1:652-33126 GCF_052113865.1 Allobosea sp. TAB14
GCCGGACCCGGCGCCTCCGCTTTAAGTCAGCCGCGTGGCTTCGCGAGCGTCTGGGTGGACGAGTTCAACCAGGCCTGCGTCATCGCCCCGAAGGACGTCGGCGCGGGCGTGGCGAAACTCGACGCCGCGTACTGATTGAGCAAAGCGAGCTTCGACATCGCCGACCCCTGGGACGGATCGGCGCTCGCGCCTCCATCCTGGGAACCGGAGTAGCCGAGCGTCCTGCCGCTGCCGAAGGCGGCATCCGTCACGCTGCCGCCATGGCCGCCGAACCACTGCTGCGACGCCGTCTGCGCGGAGGTGCCGGACGTCACCGTCGCGGGGGCCGCGAGGTCGGACGCCGCGGAGGCGACAGTCTTGGCCAACGGATTGACCGACGCCGTACCCGCCGACGCATCGGCGGCGATGGTCAGCACGCCAGCCGGCTGATGCGGCGCGCCGGCAATGTTGACGCTCTTGCCCGCACGGTCCGTCACGCCCTTCAGATCGTATCCCGAGACTTCGAGATCGGGCGCGCTTTCGCCGGCTCCCACCACATATTTGAACTGCAGGGTGTTGGTGCCGGAACCGCTGACGTATTTGGCGGTGCCGCCGCTGCTCAACGACAGGGACGGCGCGCCGTTGACGGTCATCGCGTCCTTGAAGTTGACGGACAGCCAGACGGTGTCGCCCGCCTTGACGGTGCCGCTGCCGTCGCTGATGCCGGAACCGCTCGCGGCGATCCATTGCACCTTGGGCGCCGTGGGGTCGCTCGCCGTCGTGGCGCCGACGGCCAGAACCCCGGCCGGCTGATGTGGCGCACCGGCAATATCGACGGCATTGCCAGCCCGATCCTTGACGCCGCCCAGATTATAGCGGGCGACTTCGAGGTCGGAGGCCTTCTCGCCGGCCTGCACCTTGTAGTCGAACTGCAAGGTGCTGGTCCCCGCGCCGCCGACATATTTGGCGGTGCCGCCGCTGTTCAGCGACAGGGTCGGAGTCCCGCTGACGGTCATCACGTCGTTGAAGTTGACCGAGAGCCGAACGGTATTGCCGGCCTTGACAGTGCCGGTGCCGTTGCTGAGCTCGGTTCCGGTCGCGGCGATCCACTGGACTTTCGCCGTGGAGCCGCCGACGGCCAGCACTCCGGCCGGCTGAAGCGGCGCGCCGGCAGCATTGGCGGCATTGCCCGCCAGGTCCGTCACACCCTTCAGATTGTAGCCGGCGACCGCGAGGTCGGAGGCTTTCTCGCCGGCCTTCACCACATAGTCGAACTGCAGGGTGCTGGTGCCCGCGCCGCCGACATATTTGGCGATGCCGCCGGTGTTCAACGACAGGGTCGGCGTACCGTTGACGGTCACTCCCTCGTTGAAGTTGACCGACAGCCGGACGGTGTCGCCGGCCTTGACGGTGCCCGTGCCGTTGGTGATGCCGGCACCGGTCGCGGCGATCCATTGCACCGTCGGCGCCGTGGTATCCTTCGGCGTCGTGGTGCCGGTCGAGGTCGAAGTATCGACGACCAGTGTTCCCGCCGGCAGCGTCGGAGCGCCATTGAGGTCGACAGCGTTGCCGGCCTTGTCCTTCACGCCGGAGAGGTCGTAGCCGCTGATCGCGAGATCGGCGGTGTTCTCGCCGGCGGCGACCTTGTAGTCGAACTGCAAGGTGTCGGTGCCGGTACCGCTCACATATTTCGCGGTGCCCTTGTCGTTCAGCGACAGGAGCGCGGTGCCGCTGACATCGACCGCCTCGCTGAACTTCAGCGTCAGGCGCACGGTGTCGCCGGCCTTGACGGTGCCGGTGCCGTTGACGACGCCGGGGCCGTTGGCCGCAACCCACTGCACGGTCGGCTTGGTGGTGTCGGTGGTCGGCTGGGTCGTGACCGGCGGTGGGTTGGTGATGACCGGCGGCGGATCGGTGACCGTGCCTCCCGTACCGCCCGTGCTTCCGGAGCCCGAGTTATTGGACACACCCTGCAGCAGGGGGGTGATGTTTCCCATGTCGTGCCACAACGCGGTCATCGTCGCGTCGTCGTAGGCGTTGGCCTGCGCGCGAATATTGGTCGTGCCGCCCGCCACATCGATGACATAGGCGCCATAGGTCTGCATGGCCTTGAAGACCTGCTGGCCCAGCGGAGAGAGGCCGGCAGGCATCGGGGTGCCCGGCGGAATCGCGAGGAGCTGCCCTTCCTGGACGATACCCGACGCGTTGCTGCCGTCGCTGGAGATGGCCTGGCCGACGGCGCCGGGCTTGGCGAGCGAGAAATCGACGGCGAGCTGCAACGCGTGATCGATCACGCCGTCATCCGTTTCCGCCTTGACGAGCAGACCGCCGAGCTGACTGGCGCCGGCAGCCGTGATGCCCGCGCTGAGGAAGGGCGACTTGGTGCCCCAGCCATCGCCGGTGACGATGTTTTCGGACCCGAACGACGCGGCCGATGCTGTCGTGTTGCTGGTCCGGTTGAATTGCCAGAAGTTGTACGCGACGTCGCCATCGATGACGATCAGTTCGCCGTCAGTACCCGCGGCGCCGTTCGCCGCTGCCGGCATGTGAACACTGACGGTGCCGCCAGGATAACCCCATCCCGGAGGGTAGGTGACTTGAACCAGCGGGTCAGAGGCGGAAGCAACGTAAACCGAAGGAGAGTAACTATCCCATGCTACACTGTAGTTGTATCCCGTCGAGGCGGGCCATCCAAGTTTAGTGAAGGTTGCATTGCTTGATACTGGAGTATTCCAACTCGAAGACGCAGAAAATGGGCGAGTTTCGAGTGAGGTCATATGCCTATATTCCTTAGCTTATCCAGGAGGAACGGCGTGCGGGTATGGATAGGCCAGGCAGGTATTTAACGCCGTTCCGAGGAGACAACGCAGCGATTAGCCAGGCATGCTGCGAGATCGGCGGGTGGATGACGGGTCATCGCCATATCACAGGCGGCGAATCATATTCCCATCCACTAACGAACGTGGCCAGATATCGTGTTTGGAATATGATGCCAAAGAGAAAATGTCGCGACGTCGATTTTTGTGGATATCCCGCCGGTCTCTGTGGATGCGGATGTTGACATCATGTATAATATGGTTAACGCGTCGCGTATGCGTGCCATATGCCGCCGCCTAGACCTGACGCGTGGCAAACGCCATGCCCGATGCGCTGTGCAGGCGCGACCTGCTTCGAGTCAATAGGCTCGGTTGCCGCAAAGTTGCCACGATTGAGCCGATTTCGGCGCTTTTCGATCCGACGCAGGCAAAGGCGCCGAGCCTCGTCGAGATGAACGGATGAGCCTCACAGGGGCATTGTGGCTGATCCCGGTATCGCGGGGGCGGTCTTGCGTTGCCGGCGAGACAGGCGCGGTGATCGGGAGACCATCACGGCCGTGTTGTCAGGCGCTCAGTCGGCCGGCCGCCTCACACGCTGAAGCAGCGGCGATATCCGGGTCAGATCCTGCTGGAGCGCCGTGATCGTTGCCTCGTCATAGGCATTCGCCTGGGCGCGCAGGTTCGTGATGCCCCCGGCCACGTCGATCACGAAGGCGCCGTAGGTCCTGTAGGCGCGAAAGACCTTCCGCCCGAGCGGCGATAGCCCCGGCGGCATCGGCATGGTGGCCGGGATGGCCAGACGTTCGCCTTCCTGGACGAGGCCCTCCGGATTTCTGCCGTCACCGTTGATCGCCTCACCGATGCGGCCCGGCCGCGCCAGGGCCGCATCGATCGCGATCTGCAAGGCGTGCGTTATTTCACCCCGATCGGTCTCGGCCTGAACCAGCAGGCCGGCAAGCTGGCTCGAGCCGGCCGCCACGATGCCCGCGCCGAGAAAGGGCGATGTGCGACCCCAACCGTCGCCGGTGACGATGTCCGCCGCAGCGTAGGACCGCGCGGTGGCCCTGTCGGCGCTCAACCGCCTGAACTGCCAGAAATTATGGACGGTGCCGCCATCGATGACCAGCAGTTCGCCGTCGGTCCCCTGGGCGCCATCGACCCCGACCGGGATGCGAATACTGGCGACACCGGCGGGACGCCCCCAGCTTGCCGGGTGTTCGACGGATACGACGGGGTCCGAGGCCGAGCTGACGTGAATTGCGGGCGAGTAGCTGTCCCAGGCCACGCCGAAGAGGGCGCCGGGTGGCCAGGCGAGCTTTTCGAAGGTCGCATCCGGCGCGATCGGCCTGTTCCAGGAGGAGCTCGCCGCGAAGGGCCGCTGGCCGAGCGTGAATGTGCAGGGCTGCCTGCCGCCGCCGGCGCCGCACGCATTGTTCGCCAGGGCGGGTGAGCAGCACCCCATCGCGGTCGCGATCGCGAGGGAAATGGCGAGCCGGGCCAGCGCCCGGACCGGCGGGGCATGAAGGACAGGCGGCGCGCGGCGTGATCTCATCCGGCCGAGTTCCAGAGCGATCGATCCGCACCCGTCATCACCGCTCCGTCCGGATCCAATCGACCTGGCGATGAATGAAGAAGCGGATGAAGGAGGGGATCTTGAGCAGGCAATAGGCCGGGCCCGCCGCCAGCTCGCGCCCGGAAATGATCTCCTGGCCGAAACGCCGCCACGCGACGACAATCGCTCCGGCGAAGCCGGCCAGCACGACCGAGGAGGCGACGAGCGGGCTCGCCGCACCCGTCGCTGCGAACCAGGAGAGGTTCAGGCCGCCTATCAGCATCAGGGACAGGGCCAGAAGTGTCAGGGGCGGAATGCACAGGTCGAGCGTGAATGCGAGGAGGTGCAGGCTCGGTTTCGAGACCACACGCCGGATCAATGGCAGGAAGAACTGCCCGATGACCGCCAGATGTCCATGCTCCCACCGCGTGCGCTGCTGGCGCTTGCCCGTTTCCCCCTGGGGAAGCTGGCTGACGACCTGCGCGTCCGGGCAGAAGAGCGGCGATGACCCGGCGAGCGCAAGCTCGGCACCGAATTTCTGATCTTCTGCGAGATGGCCGGTCGCGAGATCGAGCCGGGTGACGAGGGCGAAGGGCAGCGCCATGCCGGAGCCCATCAACTGGCAAGGCCAGCCGAGACGCGCGGAGCCCAGCGGCCGCACGAAGGTCTTGATCGTCCAGGCCAGCCGGGAAACCTTGTCGGCCGAGCTCGGCAAGGGAGGCGCCAGCATCGTATAGCGCGCCTGGACCGGGCGCCCCGTCGCGACGCAACGCTTCGCTAGAAACTCGAGCGTCCCGGGCGCGACCTCGCAATCGGCGTCGACGACGATGACGACTTGCGGCGGATCGGCCGCGAGGGCGCGGATGCCGTGATCCAGCGCGTAGCCCTTTCCCAGCCGTGTCGTGTTCTGGCGGATGACGACCTCCGCCCCGGCGCTCGAAGCGATGCGCGCGGTGTCGTCGGAGCAGTTGTCGGCCACCACGAGCAAGTGCCCCGCGGCGGGCAATTGAGCCATGATCGAGGCAATGCTGCGCGCGATGACGGCTTCTTCGTCATGGGCGGGCATGACCGCCACGAAACGCGGACAGGCCATGGAGATGACCGACACGGATCGCCTCGCGGGCAGGAGCGCCGCGCCGATCTGGGCGACGAGGAAGGCGACCGGGATCGCCGTTAGGAGACCAAGAGCGAGCAGAGCGTGGGTGACTGCGTCGACCATGGCGATCACGACGATCCCGGTCCCTGAAGTCCCGATGGCATCAGCGCTACCGTGTCGGCCGCGAGCGCCGTCTCACGGCGCGCGCGGCGCGGTTTGGCGGCGGTAGCGAAGCCTTGCGGCGTTGCGGATGGGCCGGCGTTGAGGACGGCTGCGACCGACGAACGGGCTGCATGCGGGAAGGTTTCGAGCACCTTGGCGGGGTCGGTCCGCTCGCGGCGATCCGTGCTGCCGAGCGACCGGGCCAGGACGTCGAGGATCTGTTCGGAAGCATGGCCGTCGCCGAACGGATTCCTGGCCTGGGCCATGGCGCGATAGGCTTCGGGGTCCGTGAGCAGCTCCTTGCAGGCCGAAACGATCGAGTCGACTTCCGTTCCGACGAGGCGGGCGGTGCCGGCTTCGACGGCTTCCGGCCGTTCGGTCGTATCGCGCAGGACGAGAACCGGCTTGCCGAGCGCAGGCGCCTCTTCCTGGACGCCGCCGGAATCCGAAAGGATGATGTGGGCGCCATTCATCGCCAGCACGAATTGCTCGTAGCCGAGCGGCTCGATCAGCGACACGCGCGGATGCGAGCCCAGCATCGGGCCGACCACCTGGCGGACGCGCGGACTGAGATGCACGGGGCAGACCACCCGCAGGTTCGGGAAACCCTGCAACAGGATCAGGATCGCCTCGCAGATGCGCTGCATCGGCTCGCCATGGTTCTCCCGGCGATGGGTGGTGAGAAGGAGCGTCTGCGCTGCCGCGCGGCGCACCGGCTCGGGGGCTGCCTTCGCCAGCGTCAGGAACAGCGCGTCGATCGCGGTGTTCCCGGTGACCCAGATCGTCTCCGCCGGCACATTCTCCTTGAGCAGGTTGTATCGCGACGTTTCGGTCGGCGCGAAATGATAGTCCGCGATGACGCTCGTCAGGCGGCGATAAACCTCCTCCGGAAAGGGCGCGCGCTTGTCATAGGTCCTCAGCCCGGCTTCGACATGGGCGACGGGGATGTTTTCGTAGAATGCCGCCAGCGCCCCGACGAAGCTCGTCGTGGTGTCGCCCTGCACGACGACGACATCGGGCCGGGCCTTGGCGATCACCCGCTGCAGGCCTCCCAGCGCCGCCATCGTGACATGGGCGAGGTTCTGGTCTTTGCGCATGATGTTGAGGTCGGCGAGGATCGGCAGGTCGAAATAGGTCACGACCTGGTCGAGCATTTCCCGGTGCTGGCTGGTGCGCACCGCCAGTACCTCGAAACGTTCGGGGTCGGCATTCGCCTTCAGGATGAGCGGCGCGAGCTTGATGGCCTCGGGCCGCGTGCCCATCACGACGAGAATTCGCTTGCGGGTTGCCATCTCAATCCTCGTTCAGGGTCGCGGGACGACGCGCCGGGGATGGGAGACCTGGGCGATGGCGCTCCAGGAAATCAGGCCGAGGAACTGGGAGTTCGTGATCAGGTAGCGCCTGAACAGCCGGCGTGGTTCCTGGATGAGACGGTAAGCCCATTCGAGCCCGGCGCGCTGGATGAAGGCGGGGGCCCGCTTGCGCCGTCCCGCGATGACATCGAAGCTGCCGCCGACGCCGATGACGACCCGCGCGCCGAGATTGTCCCACTGCTCCTCGATGAAATATTCCTGCCGCGGCACGCCCATCGCGACGAAGAGGAGTTCGGCCCCGCTTTCCGCCACGGCCCGCGCGCGGGCTTCGGCCTGCTCGGGGCCGAAATAGCCATCGGCATAGCCGCGGACATCGAGCCCGCGATGCCGGTCCTGGAGCACGTTGACGGCCTCGCGCACCGTGCTGCTCTCGGCGCCGAGAAAATAGACGCCGACCCCCTCCTGGACGGCGCGGGCGCAGAGCTGGTCGATCAGGTCGATGCCGGCGACACGCTCGGGCAAGGGCTGCTGCCGGAGATGCGAGGCCCAGACGAGCGGCTGTCCATCGGCCACGATCCATCGCGACGAATCGACGAAGCGTTGCAGGCGCGGGTTGGATCGCATCATCATCAGGATCGCGACGTTCACCGTCGAGAGGATGCCGCGCTCTCCGGCCCGGATGGTCCGCATGAGCTCCTCGACGGTCTGTTCGGCCGAGAGCTTGTCGAAGCGGCCGTTCAGGATCTGGACCTGAGCCGGTGGCATCGCTTCAGATGGGAGGAGCCCGGTGGCCTCGGATACGGAAAGCCGCGCAGTGTCTGATGGCATCGCAAATCCCTCAAGCCGGAGACCCCAAGCGAACACGGCAGATTGACTTAGGCCGCGCGGCGGAGATCGCCGCAGGCCGTGCTGCATGCCGTTTGGTAAGATAATGGTCGACGTGGTGGGTTTGTTCGCGCAAAACGCGGTTTCATCGTTCTCTTGATGTCTTAACTGAGCGATCTGCGCGTTAACGAGACAATGTAATCTACGCCGACACGCTCGGTGCGAATGTCAAAAGCGCAACAGGTTGCGCTTTTGCTCTGCGGAACCGGAGTACCTGCCGTAAGGAAATCTAATTTYGCCGGCGCGAAGAACTTGCGCCCTGTCGGCCGCATTAAGGCTCTGCGGATGTCGAGCGTTTGATGGGCGGCCGGAGCATTTGGCGAAGCAATGTCAACCAACGCTGTTTATCATCGGGTCCAGCATCTCTCCGCGACCGCGCTGACGCATAGAACACAGTTGTTCTGGACCGTCGTCGTGGCCGCCCTCGAGATGATCGTGATCGTCACCTGCGCCTATGGCGCGTTTGTCGCGTATTCGGCGGCTGCGTACGGGGTGATTTTCTTCCGGATCGACTATGCCCTGGCCTCCGTGTCGGTGGGGGCGCTCTATGTCGCCTTGTGCATCGCCGACAATCAATACGATCTGCTCGGTCCGGAATGGAACGAGCGCAGCCGGACCCGGGGCGGTGTCGCCATCGCCCTTTCATGCGTCATCCTGCTGACGATCGGTTACGTGACCAACAGTCTCGGCGGCTATTCCCGAGGCACGTTCCTGGTGCAATTCCTGGCCACGCTGCTGGGACAGGTCGCCATCAGATCCTGTCTCCGGCAAGTCATTGATCAGGTTCGCTGGCGCGGACATTGGCGCCGGGAAAGCATGGTCGTGCTGGTCATGCCCGGCGCGCGAGGCGTCAGACATGTTCGCGCGCGGCTGGCGGCGCGGCACGAACATATCGTGCGCTGGTATGATTTCCCGTCAATGACCGATCTGGCCGATGGGGGGGCCTCGTTGGAGGTACAACTTTCGGCGATCCGGGGTGAATGCCGGGCCTTGCCTATCGACGCCGTGCTGATCCTGTTCGGCTCGGACAACATGGAGGTCGTCTCGAACGCGGTCGAGGAGCTGTCGGAACTTCCGGTCCGGATCCAGCTCCTGCCGGTCGAGCTGGCCGAGCTGATGCGGCGCAGTCGCGTCGGAACCTATGGCCATCTGCGGGTGCTCGAATTGTTCTGCGGGCCCTGCTCGCTGCGCGACCGGTTCCTGAAGCGCAGCTTCGATATCGTCGTCGCCTCGGCGCTGCTGGTGATGTTGTGGCCGCTCTTCGCCGTCGTCGCCGCCTTGATCAAGCTTGAAACGCGCGGTCCCGTGCTCTTCCGGCAGACACGCCACGGCTTCAACAACGAGCCGATCCAGGTCCTGAAATTCCGCAGCATGACGACGTTCGACGACGCGCATGACGARTTTCGGCAGGCGGTCCGGAACGATCCGCGCGTCACGCGCGTCGGGCGGGTGCTGCGGCGGACCAATATCGACGAGCTACCTCAGTTGATGAATGTGCTGAGGGGCGAGATGTCCCTGGTCGGGCCACGGCCGCATGCGGTTGCCCATAATCACATGTTCGCCGACCAGATCCGCCGGATGTTCAGGCGCCACAACGTCAAGCCGGGGATTACCGGCTGGGCCCAGGTCAACGGCCTGCGCGGCGAAACCGATACCTTCGAGAAAATGCAGAAGCGGATCGAGCACGATCTCTACTACGTCGACAACTGGTCGTTCTTCTTCGACCTCAAGATCATGATCATGACGGTCATATCGAAGCGCGCGCATATCGACGCCTATTGAGCGAGAGGGGAAGATGCGATGCGTGTCTGCTACTTCGTGTCCGAATATCCCGCCGTTTCCCACACCTTCATGCGGCGGGAGATCGTCGAGCTCGAGCGGAACGGAATCTCGGTTCTCCGCGTCTCGCTCCGGGGCGGAGACCGCAAGCTGGTGGACCCGGCCGATATCAGCGAGAAAGCCCGCACCCGCTACATGCTTGACGGCGGCATGGCCAAGT
This sequence comes from Allobosea sp. TAB14, assembly GCF_052113865.1. NCBI lineage: Bacteria > Pseudomonadati > Pseudomonadota > Alphaproteobacteria > Hyphomicrobiales > Alloboseaceae > Allobosea > Allobosea sp. TAB14. Next base: position 10,455 of record NZ_JBFRDQ010000081.1, read on the forward strand.
TCGTGACGGCTCTCGCCAGCGCGGTCGYGCGAAGGCCCGCAGCCCTGATGCGCGCGACCGTCGCCGCCTTCGGGATGATGCGGCGCTCGAGCCGCCCGGCGCCGCTCCATCTCGCCTATCTCGCGGAAGCGCTTGTCCTCGCACGCTGGGTCAGCGAGCAGGACATCCGGCATATCCACGCGCATTTCGGGACGAATGGCGCTGAAGTCGCCATGCTCTGCCATATCCTGACCGGCGTGCCCTACAGCTTCACCGTGCACGGCCCGGATGAATTCGACAGGCCCGAATATCTCGGCTTCCCGGCCAAGGTGAAGCATGCCGCCTTCGTCTGCGTCATCAGCGAGTTCACCGGAAGCCAGCTCTGCCGCTGGATCCCCACGGAGGAGTGGGTGAAGATCAAGCTGGTACGTTGCGGGCTGGATGCCGATTTCCTGGCCACGCGGCCTCCCCGGACCGTCCCGAAGAACCAGCTCGTGACCGTCGGTCGGCTCAGCGAGCAGAAGGGGCACCTGATTCTACTCCAGGCGCTCGCCGTCCTTGCGCGTGAGGGCATGCCGTTCAGGCTGACCGTGGTTGGAGACGGCCCGCTGCGGCCGCAGCTCGAGCGGAGCATCCGGGAATTGGGGCTCGAACAGCATGTCGAGATGGCGGGCTGGATGAGCAATGCGCAGGTGCGCGCCGCGATACGCGAGGCGCGGGCCCTGGTCCTGCCGAGCTTCGCTGAAGGGCTGCCGGTCGTCCTGATGGAGGCACTGGCGCTCGGCCGCCCGGTCGTGACGACCTATGTCGCGGGCATCCCGGAGCTGGTCACGGATCAGGTCTGCGGCTGGCTCGTTCCGGCGGGAAGCGTCGATCGGCTCGCCCGTGCCATCGGCGAGTGCTTGGACGCCCCGGACTCGCTCGTCCAGGCGATGGGGGAGGCCGGGCGCGAGCAGGTGCTGGAGCAGCACGACATCGTTCGGGAATGCCGGAAGCTGGCGGCGTTGTTCAAGGCAGGCGCGTTCGAGAGGACGATCCCCTTCGACAGCGCCGAACGGGTGGAGGATCTCCCAGACGCCTATGACCCGGTGTTCGCCGGCAGCCATGCGATGAGGCTGGGCGAAGCGGTGACGCTTCGGTCCGGGCATTCGGGCTGGGTGAAGCGATGATCCCGACCTGCTCCGCCATCGGCTGGATGAGGAGTGCCTGAATGATCGACGTCACCGTCATCGTTCCGACGCATAACCGCCGGCGCATCCTGCCTCAGGCGGTCCATTCCATTCTGCGCCAGCAGGGCGTCTCGATCGAGCTCATCGCGGTCGACGATGGCTCGACCGACGAAACGGGCGCCTGGCTGGATCGGCTCGCCGCCGGCGATGCCAGAGTGAGGGTCGTGCACCACGCGCAGCCGCGTTTCATCTCGGGCGCGCGCAACGCCGGCATCGCTCAGGCGGCCGGGCGCTGGGTCGCTTTCTGCGACGATGACGATCTCTGGGCGCCGGACAAACTGGCGACGCAGCTTGCCGCCATGCGGGCCAGTTCGGCGCGATGGGCCTGCACCGGCATCGTCGCGGTGGACGAGGATCTCGCGGTGATCGGGCATGGTCACGTCAAGGGCGGGGACGTTCTGGCGGGCCTGCTGGAAAGCAACCGAATCCCGACAGGGTCGACGGTGATCGCGGAACGCGATCTCGTCCGGGATGTCGGCGAGTTCGATCCGGCCCTGCGCGGCTCCGAGGACTGGGATCTGTGGATCAGGCTGGCTCAGCACTCGCCGCTGGCCGCGGTCGATCGCCCCCTCGTCGCCTATCGCCTGAGCCGGCAATCGCTGTCGATGGACGTCGGTCCCATGCGCGCTGGCCGCCTGGTCATCGCGGAGCGATACGCGGCGCTGGCGGCAAGACATGGCGTCGCATCAGACGAGGCGGGACATGAACGCTATCTCGCCAAGCAGCTCCTGCGCGCGGGGGCACGGTGGCGGGCAGCGTCCATTTTCACCTCGCTCGCCGTCAGGCATGGGCGGTGGCGGGAGCTGCCGCGCGTGGCCGCCGCGCTGATGGCGCCGCGCGCGACGGACCGGATCGGACAGGCCCGGGCCGCCGCCGCGGTTCCGGCGTTGTGGCGCCAGGAGGTCGAGCTCTGGTTGCGGCCGATCCGCGAGGCAGGCCGGGCAGGCGAGCAACGCAACCCGATTTGGGCCAGAGCCAGGGAGATGGAGGCATGAAGCCGGTATCCAGCCCCGTCGATGCCATCCATGGTGACGTGCTCCAGCACGATATCGAGCGCTCCTGGCCGACAATGTCGGTCCGCGAGGCCAATAACGAGGCGATCTGGCGGCTGCTGCGCGCCGTCGTGTTCGGCGTCCTGCTGGTCCGGGCCTCTTCCGACCCGATCTTCAACCTGCTGGGAGGCGATTCCGGCGCCGCCTCGATGGGGGTCGGAGCGCTCTTCAACGTGGTCGCGATCGCGGTCGMGGTCGTGCTTCTCGCGCAGACGCCGCTGCGGGCGCCGTTCCCCGTCCTCGCGATCTGGGGCCCGTTCCTGCTGATCGCCTTCGGCTCGACGCTCTACGCGCCGGATTTCAAGGCAGCGGTGCGGCTCGCTTCCGTGCTGCTGACCTATTGGGCGTTCTTCGCGATGCCGTTCTTCCTGTTGCGTTCGTCGCTGGACGTCACGCGGTTCGTCCTCGTGGTGATCGCCTCGTCGATACCGCCCTCGCTCTATGCCTTCGTGGATATCGCACGCGGATTGTCCAATTTCAGCGAGTTTCGTTTGCAGAGCACGTTCTCGCATCCGAACATCTACGCGTTCTATCTCGTGCTGCAGGTGGGCCTTGCGCTCTATGTCCGGGCCTCACGGATCCTGCGCGTGCCGCCGCTCATTCGCACGCTGGTGACGCTCTACATCCCGGCCCTGATCTTCTTCCTGCTGCTGACCAAGACGCGCAGCGCCTGGGGAGCGTGCGGGCTGATGTGCCTGGTGTACGCGGTCAAGATCGATCGCCGTTTTCTTCTGGCCCTGTTGCTGGTGCCGGTGCTGTTCGTCGGGAATCCGAGCCTCAGGGAAAGGCTGGCGGACGTCACCGCGGCGACGGAAGTCGATAACTTTTCGCAGCTGAATGATGACAACCGGCTGAATTCCTATGTCTGGCGGCAGGCGTTGTGGGAGTCCGCCATTCCGGTCGTGCTGGAACGACCGCTGCTGGGCCACGGGCTGGAGTCGTTCAAGCCGGCGACGCCGAGCTTCTTTTCGCTGATCGGCCCGCAAGGCATCGACGGCCATAACTTCTATCTGCAGGCCAGTTTCGAGATGGGGCTGCTCGGCCTGCTCGCGCTCATCTGGCTGCTCGGCTGCGTGGCTTATCGCCTCGTCAAGGGGCTGCGGCGCGATCCGCCCGGACTCCTGATCATCCTGTGCATCCTGGCGACCTATCTGCTCGAGTCCTATTCGGACAACATGCACTTCTACCTGTCGTTCAACTGGTACTTCTGGTTCGTCATGGGCACGATCTGTGCCTGGCTCTACAAGGACGAGGCTGTCGCGACGCCCGTCCGTCCCGGCCACGGGGTAGCCTGGCGGCGGGAAGGCCGGCATGGGACCGGCGCGACCGGACGAACCGACCACGTCGCCTAAGCATCTCGCCACGGCAGTGGATTCCGCTTCGCCCGCCTGTGAATGGCGGGCTCGCGGCCCCATCGCATTTCGCGGCCATCCATCCGGCGATTTTGCGTCCCGATCGAGTGCTTAGACGCAGGAACGGGGCAGGGTACCCGGCGTTTTCTCTGTGTAGGTCACTGCAGGCGCAGCGCGCCGGGTGGGGAGGGGGACGGAAGGCCGGCGATCCGGCCCCGTGACGACGCGACCGCGCCGGCCAGAGGCCTCTCCTCATCCTCGTGTCTGCCATCCCGAACCGGGCGCCGGAAACGGGCCCCTTTTCGATTGAAAGACATGCTGGACACGATAAGCCATCCGCAGGTCGTCCATAGCACGGAGAGGCTCGAGAGCCGGATCAACGTGCGGCCACGACCGTCCTTCGGCCTGGGAAGCCTCCGGAGCCGCAAGCGGCTGCTGGGCATCGGCACGCTGGCCTGCCTGGCGCTCGCAGCGCTCTATGTCGGGGTGCGCCCGACGACCTACACGGCATCCAGCCAATTGCTGATCTATATCAGGCAGGTCCTGACCGGCCCCGACCAGGCGATCCTTCCGGGCCGGGCCGACCTGCCGATGGTCCAGAACCAGATCGAGCTGCTGCGCTCCGGAAACGTGCTGGCGAAGGTCGTCGAGACGTTGCAGCTGACGAAGGATCCCGAATTCCTCCGTAGCCTCCGCTCGCCGCCCGAGGCGCAGAAGCGCGATCCGGTTGCCACGGATACCGACGCCGCCGCGTTCCGCGCGGCCTTGATGGCACTGAACAGCAAGCTCAGCATCCGCCAGGTCGGCACGAGCCATCTGGTCACGGTGAGCTTCCAAGCCTCGACCCCCGAGAAGGCCGCGCGCATCGTCAACAGCGTGATCCGCATCTATCTGCAGGAGCGGGGACGGGCCTCGGACGCGGCCTCGTCCAAGGCGCCGACGCTGCGCGAGATCTATCAAAGCCTCGGCCCGAGCGCTCAGGTGATTTCGGAGGCTGAGCCTCCGGTCAAGTCTGATGGGCCGCCGGCGGCATTGATCCTCGTCGCCGCGGCATTGTTCGGCCTGGGTACCACGGCTGCCCTCGCCCTCGTGCTCGATGCGCTCGATGATACGATCCACGACGCACACCAGATGGAATATGTCCTTGGTCTGGAATGCCTGGGCGTCGTGCCCCGCTTCGCGAATGTCGACAACGGGAGCGAGGATGCCGCGGCGCGGCGTCTGCTCGCGGTGGAAGGGCCGGTGCTGCGACGCGCGGCTGCGACGGTGCAGGACGCTTCGACCGGCGAGCCCCGGACGATCGGCGTGACCTCGGTCCTGCCGGGCGAGGGCGCGACGACGCTCGCGATCGGGCTGGCCATGGCGTCGGCCGCGTCGGGAAAACGTGTCCTGCTGATCGACGCCGTGCCGGACAATCCCGCGATCTCGCGCTGGGTTGCGAGCCTCTCATGCGCTCCGCCCCGGCCGGGAGCCAATCCGGAGCCCGCGGTCATCGGCGACGTCGTCAAGGTGCTGGCCGGGCTGCATGTCCTGTCGCTCGCCGAAGGATACGGCGAGGCGTCCCGCCTGATGCCTCGCGGCCTGCTGGACGACATCCTGAACGCCGCGGAAGCGTCCTACGACATGGTGATCGTCGACATGCCCTCGCTCGCATCCGGACCGCAGGTGCGCGCCGCCGCTCAATCGCTGGATGGCTTCCTGCTCGTCGTGAAATGGGGCGCGACCAAATCCGAACTGGTCCGGCAGGCTTTCCGATCCGCCGGTCAGGCCGAGCCCAAGTTTATCGGGACGATGCTCAACATGGCCGATGAAGCGACGATGAAACGTTATGGATACAAGCGTTCTGAAGAACTGAAAGTCGTGATCGCTTCCTGACTTAAACAAATGCCGGGGCTGGGCCGCGAGCATTTACTGAAGGAGAGTATCATGAAGGTCGTACTCTTTTGCGGTGGCATGGGCATGCGGCTGCGGGGCTATGTCGACGATGTCCCGAAGCCGATGGTGCAGATCGGGTCGCGCCCCATCCTCTGGCATCTGATGAAATACTACGCCCATTTCGGGCATAAGGATTTCATCCTCTGCCTGGGCCACAAGGGCTACGCCATCAAGGACTATTTCCTGAAGTACGACGAGTCGATCTCGAACGACTTCGTCTGGTCCCGTGGCGGCCAGAAGATCGACTTCATCAACCGGGACAGCGACGACTGGACGATCACCTTCGTGGAAACCGGTCTGCATGCGACGATCGGCGAACGCCTGAAGGCGGTCCAGCCCTATCTGCGCGGCGAGGAGTACTTCCTTGCGAATTACGGCGACGGTCTCAGCGACCTGCACCTTCCGACGATGATCGGCGAGCTGCAGCGGAGCGATGCCGTGGCCTCGCTGCTGCTGGTGCAGCCGACGGCGAGCTTCGACATCGTCAGGACGACGCCCGAGGGCAAGATCGCCGAGGTGGCGGCGTTGAGCCATTCCGACATCTGGATCAATGGCGGCTTCTTCGTCTTCCGCAACGAGATCTTCGACTACATCAACCCGGGCGACGAGCTGGTGCGGGAGCCGTTCGCGCGGCTGATCCAGCGCCAGGCCTTGCTGGCGCATAAATGCACCGGATTCTGGCAGTGCATGGACACCTTCAAGGACAAGCAGCGCCTCGAGGAGCTCAACGATACCAACCCGCCTTGGAAGGTGTGGAAGGACTGCGCCACCATCTCGTATCCCGCGATGGCGCCGGTGGCTCCTGCGATCACGCCGGTCGCTCCCACGATGACGCAGGTGGCGTGACCATGCTGCGCCTGAAGCCGGATGGCGCCGCTGCGTCGCCGCTGCAGATCCTGTGTCTGGGATGTCATTCCGACGACATCGAGATCGGCTGCGGCGGAACGGTGCTGCAGATCGCGGCGGAGCGCGAGGCGGTGTTCCATTGGGTCGTCTTCAGCGCCAACGGAACCCGCGCCGCGGAAGCGGAGAACGGGGCAAGGCAATTCGTCGACCCCGCCCGCATGAAGCGGGTCATCCTGAAGGATTTCCAGGACGGCTACATGCCGTTCGTCGGAGCCGACATCAAGAACGTCTTCGAGGAGCTGAAGCGAGAGGTCTCGCCGGACATCATCTTCACCCACAACCGTCACGATTCGCATCAGGACCACCGGCTGATCGCCGAGCTGACCTGGAACACGTTTCGCAGCCATCTGATCCTGGAATACGAGATTCCGAAATATGACGGGGATCTCGGACAGCCGATCGTCTTCAACGCTCTTTCAGATGAAATCTGCGAAAAGAAGGTCGATCTGATCCTCGATACGTTCAAGTCCCAAGGCAACAAGCATTGGTTCGACCGCTCGACCTTCATGGCGCTGATGCGGTTGCGCGGAATGGAATGCAATGCGCCGAGCGGATACGCCGAGGCCTTCTATGCCCGGAAGCTGATGCTCTGAACCGGCAATCGAGAAACGTCATGCATGACCTGAAGAGCAGGACTGTTCGCGCCGGGCTCATCAATGTGGGCTCGCGCGGGATCGGCTTCACGGTCCGCATCGCCTCGCTCATGATCCTGGGCCGGCTGCTGACGCCCGAGGATTATGGCCTCGTCACCATGGTGACGGCGTTCACCGGCGTGCTGAACATGTTCGGTTGCTTCGGCCTGTTCCAGGCCGCGATCCAGCGCGAGGAGCTGAGCGAGGTCGAGTCGTCGTCGCTGTTCTGGCTGAACCTGATCTTCGGCGCCTTGCTGACGCTGATCGCCATCGCCGCCGCGCCGCTGGTCAGCGCGTTCTACAACGAGCCGCGCCTGCTCGAGATCATGGACGTGATCGCCTTCAGCCACGGATCGCTCCCGGTATCCGCTCCATGCTGCGCTTCGGCGTCGGAACGACAGCGACCGGCTTCCTGTCCTACGTCACGAACAACATCGACAAGCTTCTGCTCGGGCGTGTCTGGGGCACGGAAGCGACCGGTCTCTACAGCCGAAGCTTCTATCTGATCAATTTCCCGACCGAGAATCTGAATGTGACGATCGGAGAGGTCGCCTTCGCGGCGCTGTCGCGGACCAAGGGCGATCTCGATCGCTTCCGGCGCTACTTCCTGAAAGGCTATTCGCTGGTGGTGACGCTGACCTTGCCGTTGACGGTCGTGTGCGGGCTCTTCGCCGACGACCTGATCCTGGTGGTCCTGGGCCCGAAATGGATTGGTGCCGTCGAGATCTTCAGGATCCTCGCTCCGACGATCCTGGTGTTCGCGATCTCGAATCCGCTGGGCTGGCTGCTCAACGCGCTCGGGCTGGTCCGGCGTGGGGTGTATATCGGGTTGTTCTCTGCCCCGCTGATGATCGCGGGCGTGCTGATCGGGCTTCCTTACGGGCCGCACGGCGTCGCATTGGCCTATTCGACCGTCATGGTGCTCAAGGTCATCCCGATCACGATCTGGGCGCTGCGCGGGACCGGGATTCGATACCGGGAGTTCGTCGGGGCGCTGGCGAACCCTCTGGCCGCGAGCGTGGTCGCGGGCGGGTTCGCCTATGCGGTGCATGCGCTCACGGCGCCGGCGCTGTCGCCGGTGCTGCGCCTCATGCTGGATGTGGGCTCGTTCGGCGTGGCCTATGTCGCGGCGCTGCTCCTGATCGCGGGCGAGAAGGCTCTGTATCTCGACCTCTTCCGCGCATTGAGAACCGCGCCTTCCGCCTGACACGCGCCCCGCGAAATCCACCCGCCCCCAATGCCGTGAAGCATAGAGCCCGCAGGTCGGCCTGATGCCGTTGCGGCATCTACCTGATATTCAAAGCAATATTCTGGTTTGCCGCGATCTTGCGCCGGAACTCGGGCACTCCGACGAGCATTGTTCAGGTATAGGGTCACGAATTTCAGAGGTGGGGGATGCACTTCTCCAAGACCAGCGTCGAGGGAGCCATGGTCATCGACCCCGCTCCACATGTCGATGCGCGGGGCCGCTTCATGCGGGCCTGGTGCCTCCAGGAATTCGCCGAGCAGGGCATCGCGTTCGAGCCCGTTCAGGCGAACATGGGGATCAGCACGAAGCGCGGCACGATCCGCGGCATGCATTTCCAGGAAGCGCCCGACGGGGAGGCGAAGCTGGTGCGCTGCACGCGTGGAGCGATGTTCGACGTCGTCCTCGACATGCGGCGGGATTCACCGAGCTACGGGGCCTGGTGCGGCGTGAAGCTCAGCGGCGACAATGGCCGCATGCTCTATTTGCCCGAGGGCTGTGCGCATGGCTACCAGACGCTCGAGCCGGACACCGAGATGCACTACATGACCTCGGCCTTCTACACGCCCGGCGCCGCCAGGGGCGTTCGCTTCGACGACCCGGCCTTCGGCATCGTGTGGCCTTTGGCCGTGACCGAAATTTCCGAACAGGACCGTAACTGGCCGCCGGCGCTGATCGTGCCCGGCCATGTCGAGGCAGATGCGCGCCTGACGGCGTGATCGTCTTCGCAGGCGTTATCGGAGGGGAACCAAGCTATGGCTGTCGATACCGTGTTGCGGGAGCGCGAGGCGGCGGGTCGTCCGATCCGCGTGGGAATGGTCGGAGCGGGTGCCACCGGGCGCGCGATCGCGCTCCAGCTCTGCGCTATCTGCGGACGCTGGGGCTCAAGCCCGTCGCCGCCGGCAATATCAAGGGCATGGTCGATTACTACCGCAATCCCGACACGCAGAGGGCATTCGCCGAGAAGAACGACCAGGACCCGCGCAAGGTCACGTCCTTCGCCGATGCCACGAAGCTGTCGATGGAAACGACGGTACTGGCCAATGCGACGGGCTTCCATGCGGGCCGTCGCGGCATGTACGGGCCGGCTTGCAAGGATGTTCGGGAGATCGCGGAGCGCCTGCCGGCGCAGGCGATGCTCGAAACGGGGCTGGTGGACTATGCCTTGGGCGCTGCGCCCCACACCGGAGCCTTCGTCATCATCCATGAGGAGGCGCCGCTGAAGCAGGCGCAGCTCGCCTATTACAAGCTCGGAGACGGGCCGTTCTACGTCTTCTACACGCCGTTCCACCTGCCGCATCTCCAGATCGCCTCGACCATCGGGCGCGCGGTCATCCAGCACGATCCGACCGTGGCGCCGCTGGCGGGGCCGGTCTGCGAGGTCGTCACGATGGCGAAGCGCGATCTCAAGGCCGGCGAACGTCTCGACGGCATCGGCGGGTTCTGCGCCTACGGCCTGATCGAGAACGCGGTCGATGCGCGCGCCGCCGACGCCTTGCCGATCGGCCTGTCCGAGAACTGTGTCCTGCGGCGCGACAAGAAGAAGGACGAGGTCGTCTCGTTCGACGACGTCGTGCTGCCGGCGGGGCGGCGGGCGGACGTGCTCTGGCGCGAGCAGCAACTGCGGTGGCCGATGCGCGAAGCGGAAGCTTCGCCGCAGCGCGTCCTCGTCGAGGCGGTCTCCTGACATGCACAGCCGCGGTGGAAACAGGCTTTCACGCGCGGCCCGGTGCATTCCGGAACAGCCGGGTCATTTCATCGCTATGGGGCTATGTCGGCCATGCTGAACCGTTCCTTCTGGCAGAACCGCAAGGTCTTCGTCACCGGCCATACCGGTTTCAAGGGCAGCTGGCTGTCGTTGTGGCTGCACGCGCTCGGCGCCGATGTGACGGGCTATGCGCTCGAGCCGCCGTCGGAGCCGAGCCTTTTCGAGCAGGCGAGGGTCGGCGAGTGCGTCCGCTCGATCCGCGGCGACGTCCGGGACTTCGAGCATCTGAAGTCCGCGCTCGCTGCATGCAATCCCGACGTGGTCATCCACATGGCCGCCCAGTCCGTGGTCCGCTACGGCTATGACGAGCCGGTCGAGACCTATGCGACCAATGTGATGGGGACCGTCCATCTGTTCGAGGCGGTGCGCCAGCTCGGGCGCCCCTGCGTCGTGGTCAATGTCACCAGCGACAAATGCTACGAGAACCAGGAGTGGGTCTGGGGCTATCGCGAGAGCGACCCGATGGGCGGGCATGACCCGTATTCCAACTCCAAGGGCTGCGCGGAGCTGGTGACCGGCGCCTATCGCGACTCCTATTTCCCGCCGGCTGCGCTGTCCAAGCATGGCGTCGCGCTGGCGAGCGTGCGTGCGGGCAACGCCATCGGGGGCGGCGACTGGACCGCCAACCAGCTCATTCCGGATCTGGTTCGCGCCTTCCTGGGCCGCCGGCCCTGCCGCATCCGCAGCCCCGCCGCGATTAGGCCCTGGCAGTTCGTGCTGATGCCGCTGCACGGTTATCTGCTGCTGTGCGAGCGGCTCGCCGAGGACGGAGCCCGCTTCGCCTCGGGCTGGAATTTCGGGCCGGCGGAGACGGATGCCAGGCCGGTGTCGTGGATCGTCGACAAGCTCGTGTCGCTGTGGGGCGAAGGCGCATCCTGGACGCTGGATGGCGCAGCGCATCCGGCCGAGGCGCAATTGCTGCGCCTCGACACCTCCAAGGCGAGGGCGGGCCTCGACTGGCACCCGGTTCTGCAGCTCGACCAGAGCCTGGCCTGGATCGTCGAATGGTATCACGCCTTCCAGGCGGGGAACGATCTCCAGTCCCTCACGCGGCGACAGATCGAGCGCTACGAATATCTGCTGCAGGACCATGCGGAGCGGAACGCTTCAGGAGCGCGGCCGAAGGCGGCTGCTCCGGCGCCTCTGCTCCCGATGGCCGAAGGCTGATTCCGCAACGGTGCCACAGCTCAGGGAACGCGCATCCATGTCGAACGTCGTCGTACTTGGAACTGGAATGGCTGGCTTCGGTGCGGCGCACCGACTCCGGGAGGAGGGCATCACGCCCGTCATGTACGACAAGAATTCGTATTATGGCGGCCATACGATGTCGTTTCGTCACGAGCCGGGCTTCACCTTCGATATCGGGCCGCRCATCTCCTTCACCAAGGACGAGCGCATCCAGGAGCTGTTCGCCGACAGCGTCGATCAGCTTTACGAAACCATCCAGATCAACCTGAACAACTACTGGCGGGGCTACTGGCCGCAGCATCCGGTCCAGCTTCATCTGCATGGCCTGCCGGAGGAGGTGATCGTGAAGGTGATCGCCGATTTCGTGGAGGAGCGGCAAAAACCGGAGGGGCCGATCAACAACTACAATGACTGGCTGGTCGCCAGCTTCGGCTCGACCTTCGCCGAGCTCTTCCCGAAGCAGTACACGCGCAAATACCATCTCACGACGGCCGAGAACATGAGCACCGACTGGCTGGGGCCGCGAATCTACCGGCCGACGCTGGAGGAAGTGCTGCGCGGGGCGATTTCCGCCTCATCGCCGAACATCCATTACATCACGCATTTCCGCTACCCGAAGCAGGGCGGCTTCGTGTCCTATCTGCGGGACTTCGTGCCGAAGGGAAACATCAAGCTCAATCACGAGCTGACATCGATCGATCCCCGGATCAACGAGATCGAATTCTCTAACGGCATCCGGACCCGCTACGACGCGCTGATATCGTCGGTGCCGCTCCCGGACCTCATCCGCATGATCAAGGGCGTGCCGGCCGACGTGCTGGAAGCCTCGCGCAAGCTCGCCTGCTCGTCCTGCGTGCTGGTCAATCTCGGGGTGGACCGCGCGGATATCTCCAGCGCGCATATGTCGTATTTCTACGACGAGGACATCTGCTTCACGCGCCTCGGCTTTCCGCACATGCTCTCCGAGGACAATGCCCCGAAGGGTATGGGAAGCATCCAGGCGGAAGTCTATTTCTCCGACAAGTACAAGCCCTTCACAGGCAAGCCCGAGGACTGGATCCAGCCGGTCATCGACGATTTGCGCCGCTGCGGGCTGCTGCGCGACGGCGACCAGGTCGTGTTCAAGACGGCAATGTATCTGCCCTATGCCAATATCATCTTCGATCTCGATCGCGCCGCCGCCCTCAAGACGGTTCACGGCTATCTCGACGAGATCGGGATCGCCTACTGCGGCCGCTATGGCGACTGGGGCTACATGTGGACCGACGAGAGCTTCAAGAGCGGCGAGGCGGCGGCGGAGGCGGTCCTGTCGCGCTCCGCGGCGCTCGACGTCCGCCAGAGGGCGCGTATTGCATGAGCGGCAAGATCGACATCGATGTTCGCGCCGGCGAGCCGGTCGATCTGTCCGGGTCCGGGCTGCAGGAGTTTTGCGTCAGTTCGGTGGCCACCGGCTCCTCCAAGCCCAGCCGGGTCGGGCTCCTGGCCCATTGCGGCACGGGCAATCTGGGCGACGAGGCCTCCATCACGGCGGTGCTCGACAACATCACGCTCCGGTCGCCCGGAGTGTCGATCGTCGGCCTGTCGATGGACCCCGAAGACACCACGCGCCGGCTCGGAATTCCCTGCTATGCGATGCGTCAGCGGGTTTTCCCGTTCCAGCGGGAATGGTCGTCGGCATCGCATCCCGCCGGCCCGGGCGGGTTCGCGGGGCGGCTGAAGGCGACCGTCAAGAAAACGGGGCCGCTCTTCCACATCGCCAATGCGCTGAGGCATGCACTGGTCGTATGGCCCTCGCAGTTCTTCCGCGAAATCATGTTTCTGCTGCGTTCGCTGCTTCTGGTCTGGGAGCTCGACATGCTCGTCATCGCCGGGGGCGGACAGCTTCTGGACTGGGGCGGCCCCTGGGCGTTTCCCTACACGTTGTTCAAATGGGTCCTTCTCGCCAAATGCGCCAACGTCCAATGCATCTTCGTGAACAATGGCGCGGGTCCGCTGGATTCCTCCCTGAGTCGCTGGTTCATCCGGCGTACGCTTGCCATGGCCGACTATGTGTCCCTGCGCGACGGCGCGTCGGGCGACTTGCTGCGGAAGATCGGCTTTCGCGGCAAGATGAAGGTCGTTGCCGACGCGGTGTGGGGCCTTCGGCTGCCGGAGCGGCCGGCGAAGGAGCCGGTCATGCCGAGCACTCAGCTCGTGATCGGCGTCGGGCCGATGGCCTATGGCGATTCAAAGCGGCACTGGGTCAATGACGATCAGGGCTATCGACGGCTAATCGACAACCTCGCTGCGTTCTGCGGCCAGATGCTGGCGCGCGGGCATCGGATCAGGCTCTTCAGCAGCGATATCTGGTTCGATTCCCAGGCGATCGCCGATCTCGACGCCGCCATCCGGCAGAGCTTTCCCGCGCTGGCGCCGGATCGTGTTACGCGGGAAACGGTCGAGAGCATCGCCGACATGCTGACGGCGCTCTCTCATGTAGATTTTTACGTCACCTGCCGCTTTCACGGTGTCGTGTTCGCGTCGTTGCAGACCGTGCCGACCATCGCGCTTGCACCCCATCCCAAGGTCACCACCCTGATGGAAAGCCTGGGCTTGTCGGATTACTGCGTCGATATTGCCCGCTGCGACGCGGCGGATTTGGTCGCCAGAGCCGACCGGCTGATTGCCGACAGGGACGGAATCAAGGCGCGCATCGGTGTGCGCGCCGCACAGTTCAAGTCGCAGCTCAATCTGCAGTTCAACGCCTTGTTCCTGGCGAATGAGAAAACTTGCGCCGAGGGAACGCGATATTCTCAAGAGGGGGCCCTGAGATGAACGCGCAAACCGGTCCGTTGGTCAGCGTCGTGACACCCGTCTACAATGGCGCGGAATTCCTCAGGGAATGCATCGAAAGCGTGCTGTCCCAAACCTATCGGAATTGGGAATACATCATCGTCAACAACGCCAGCACTGACGGCACTCTCGAAATCGCCGAGGAGTATTGCCGGCGGGACAGCCGCATCCGCGTCGTCAGCAACGAGACGCTGCTGCCGATCATCGCCAATCACAACAGGGCTTTCGGCCTCATCTCGAAGCAGAGCAAATATTGCAAGGTCGTTTCGGGTGACGACTGGATCTATCCGGAATGCCTCGAGAAGATGGTCGCTCTCGCCGAAGCCCATCCATCCGTCGGTATCGTCGGCGCATACCAGCTCAGCGGCGGCGCGGGCATCTGGTACGTTCGGAATGTCGGCCTGCCCTACGCGCAGACGGTCGTCCCAGGGCGAGAGGTCTGTCGGGCCCATTTGCTCGGTACGCTGAGGGTATTGGGAAACCCGTCATCGGTCATGTATCGATCCGATCTGATCCGAAATTCCGACGAATTCTTTCCGAATCCGACGCATGAGGCGGATATCAGCGCGTGCCTCAAGCATTTGCGCTATGAAGATTTCGGCTTCGTGCACCAGATCCTGGGCCATGAACGGATTCATCGCCAGACCGCGACGGCTGTTTCGCTCGAAAATAATGCCTATGTCTCGGCGGAAATCAGCGACTGCCAAGAATATGGCGGCTGGTATCTGACCAAGCAAGAGCTCGAAACACGGGTCGACGAGCTGCTCGACCAGTATTACGCCTATCTCTCCTCCAGCGCGTTCAAGTTCCGGGACAGGAAATTCTGGAATTACCACGCCGGACGGCTGCGGGACCTCGGACACCGGTTCGACGGGCGGAAGCTTTCGATGGGAATTGCCAGAAAGGCGATGGATCTGATCCTGAACCCAAAGGGAACGGTTCAGATTCTGAGCAAACGAATTCGCCTGCATTACATGTTCAAGGGAGTTCGTGCGCCGTAAATCGACAGGACTCAGCGATACTTTCTTCGTATTCGGCCGCGCTTTAAGTCCACCTCGTTCGCTGAGATCGAGCCGACGTCGCTGGTTGTCGCCAGCTGACGTTAAGGATGGCAGGCCGGAAACCGTTCTGGAATGGCTAACGGATCGTTAATTGACTTGCCGGCGAGACTTTTTTGGATAACAATCCCTTACGTAGATGCCGATGGATGGATCGCCTGTCGATCCGTTGCCTAGTCTGCCTTATGGCGCGCTGATGAGATGCCGCGCCTTATGCCTGCGCTAATCGCTATGTCTGACGATCTTTCATGCTCGTATCTGGCGTCTTATGTCTCCGTATCTCGCGGAGTTGTATCATTTTTTACTCTGAGTTCGATCGTATTAACTAGTATTAAATGGTTTCTTTCTTGGGATTTCTGTGTGATATTTCTGCGTAAATGAATGCAGTGTGGTCGGCGATATGTGACGAGAGGAGGTTTCGAGACAAATTCCAAATGAGACTTCGGTCTCATCATCTTAACAAGAAACAAGAATATTAAGCAGATTTACCGGGGGCGTCAGTTTGAGTTGTGTTTGCCCTTTCGGCGGGAGGTTTCAAATGAGGGAGAGCAAAGCCTTCGGGATCGTTCTCATAGGGAAATATTCTCTGATGCGAGAGGGGGTTCATCGCGTTCTTCAAGAAAACAACTTTCGTATCATCGACTCGATCTCCGGAATCGACCAGCTGAGCGGTAAGTCTCGTGTCCAGAACAGCCTTTTTCTTGTCGTCTACACCAACGACGCTTTCGATCTCATCATCGGAGAAATCGAACTTGTGAGGGATCGGTATCCGGATGCGCATATCGCGGTCGTCGCCGATCGCTATGGACCGGCTGAGCTCGCGGCGGTCTTCAAGGCCGGCGCCAGCGGTTACCTCGTCAACACCAATTCCTGCGATGCCTTCGTCAAATCCATCGAACTGGTGATGCTGGGCGAAACGGTCTTCCCGCCGACATTTCCTTCCGCGGTTCCCGCCGCAAAAAAGCCCCGCCGCCCTAAGGCCGGTCCCGCCGCGGGCGAGGATGACAGGGCGTCTCCCAGCTCTCCCCCGGATGAGACGGTCGCATCGCTGCTGTCACCACGGGAAATGGGGATCGTCAGCTGCCTGGTCGATGGGGATTCCAACAAATCCATCGCGCGCAAGATCGGCATCGCCGAAGCCACGGTGAAGGCCCATGTCAAAGCGATCCTACGCAAGATCCGGGTCCAGAATCGAACCCAGGCCGCGATCTGGGGAATGAACAACGCGCTGCTGCTGCAACCGGCCAACAACAATGCCCGGGCGGCCTCCGCCAGCGCCGGCAAGAGACTTCCGGATTCCGCTGCGGGTGTCGGCGCCTATCAATAGCGAAAAGGCCGGACGGGGCGTGTGACATCGGCCTTGCCCGGCTCGACATCGTCGCGCCCTTCGGATTGGTGCAAGGCGCTCGCCGTTCTCGCGCCATCTCCCGTAGTTTCGGCATCCCGTCAAAAATGCTCGAATGCCATGGCCAGCCGGCTGGCGGCATGGCATTCGATCGGTTTGCCCGGCGGCCGAAACCTTGCCGCTCCTGCAGGGAAAGCAGCGATTCGTCATGTTCCTGGTTTGCGGCGAAGCCCTCATCGATCTTTTCGTCGCTCCGGCGGACGGGAGCGAGATGCCGGCGCGGGCCGTCGCGGGCGGTTCGCCTTTCAACCTTGCCGTCGGCCTCGCGCGGCTCGGCATGCCGGCGGCTTTCCTGGGCGGTCTTTCGCGCGACCGCTTCGGCGCATTTCTCGCGGAGCGGCTGGCGAAGGAAGGCGTCGACGGGCGCTTTCTGGCGATGAGCGACGAGCCGACGACGATCTCCGCCATCGTCACCGCGCAGGATGGCCAGCCGGGCTATTCCTTCCACGGCGAGGGCGCTGCCGATCGCCGGCTCATGCCGGCCGATCTGCCGGCCGTGCTGCCGCCGGAGATCACGGCGCTGACCTTCGGCTCCTATACGATGGCGGTCGAGCCGGTCGCTTCGACGCTCGCGGCCCTGGCCGGGCGCGAGGCGGGCCGGCGGGTCATCAGCGTCGATCCCAATCTGCGGCCGATGATCGTCGGCGACATGGCCCGCTGGGCCGAGGCGGCCGAGCGCTTCTATCGTGTGGCGACCATCATCAAGGCGAGCGAAGAGGATATCCGCATCGCCTGGCAAGGGCAGCTCGCGATCGGCGAGGCTGCATCCTATTGGCTCGAGCGCGGTGCCGGCCTGGTCGTCATCACAGAAGGGGAGCGCGGAGCGACCGCTTTCAACGCCGCTGGGCAGGTTTCGGTGCGGGGGCGCCCGGTGCGGGTCGTCGATACCGTCGCGGCCGGAGACAGCTTCCATGCGGCGCTGCTGGCGCAACTCGCGAGGGCAGGGCGGCTGAGCCCGGCCGCCATCGCGGCACTCGATCTGCCCGCACTTGCCGAGTTGCTCGATTATGCCACGGCGGCGGCCGCCGTGACGGTCACGCGACGCGGCGCCGACCTGCCGACGGATGCCGAGGTGCAGGCGGCTCGCGCGGAATGTCCCGGTTGCCAATGAGGCGATGCGAAGCCGTACGCGGCTTCGATTCTTAGCCGCGACATCGCGCCACAGCCTCCGCCCTCAGACTCGTTCGAACGTCGCTTGGCGAKACTAAGCGCCAATATTATATAGATGCTTATGACCAGCATGCCTACAAAGCCGCCGCCGACCGTGGGTTTTCTGCTCCATGATGTCGCGCGCCTTTTGCGCAAGCGTTTCGAACAGCATGCGCGCGATTCCGGGCTGACCCGTTCGCAATGGCAGGTGCTCGCCTACATCGATCAGAATGCCGGCATTCAGYAGGGTGCGCTGGCCGAGCTCATGGATGTCGAGCCCATCACGGTCGGGCGCATCGTCGACAAGCTCGAGGGCTGCGGGCTGGCGGAACGCCGGCCGCATGCGACCGACAGGCRCGTCTGGCAGCTCTATTTGACCGAGAAGGCCGGGCCGAAGCTGACGGAGCTGCGCGCGCTCGGCGAAATCACGCGGGCAGAGGCGTTCGGCGACATTCCGCAGCCCGAGCGCGAACAGCTTCTCGCGACGCTGGGACAGATGAGAACCAATCTCACGGCCGCCTGCCAGATGCGGGTGGCCGAAAGGCAGGTCCAAAATGGATGACGCAGCCAGAAAGACCGAGGCGGCCGCCCAAGCCGTCCCTGACGAGGAGGCTGAGCCCGGCTCCCCAGGCAATGTGACCGAGATCAGGCGCATCGAGCCCAAGGCGCCCGCCCAGCCGCAGCCGGCGGCGAAGGCGCCGGAAACTACCACGCTGACCGCTCCTCCCCAGGCTGCGACGGCCCCCGCGCCGCCGGCCCGACGCAGCCGCACGCGACGCCTGCTCTTCGCGCTTCTGCCGATCGCGCTCGTCGCTGGCGGCTATTACTACGTCGTTGGCGGACAGGTGATGTCGACCGACAACGCCTATGTGCAGGCGGACATCCTCGGCATCTCGACCGATGTCGCCGGCATCGTCAGCGAGATCGACGTCCGCGACAACCAGACCGTGAAGGCGGGCGACGTGCTGTTCCGGCTCGACGACAAGCCGTTCCGCTTCGCGCTGGAGCGGGCCGATGCGCAGATCGGCGTGGTCCGCAACGATCTCGAAGCGCTGAAGGCCAGCTACAAGACCATGCAGAGCCAGATCGAGCAGGCTCGCACCGACATCGCCTTCTACGAGACCGCCTTCAAGCGCCAGCAGGACCTCGCCACCAAATCCGTCGCCTCCYAGGCGACCTACGACCAGGCCAAGCATGATCTCGATGGCGCAAGGCTCAAGCTGGCGCAGCTCGAAAGCCAGCTTGCCGGCATCGCCGCCAACCTCAACGGCACGCCCGATGCGCCGGTCGAGGAGCATCCGCGCTATAAGGACGCCGTCGCGGCCCGGGCCGAGGCGCAGCGCCAGTTCGAGCACACGACGGTTCGCGCGCCGATGAACGGCGTCGTCACCAATGTACCTTCGCTGCAGAAGGGCCAGTATCTGGAGGCGGCGACCAGCGCCTTCAGCCTCGTCTCGACCGACCATGTCTGGATTCAGGCCAATCCGAAGGAGACCGAGCTCACCTGGGTGAAGCCCGGACAATCGGCGGAAATCTATGTAGACACCTATCCGGGCGCCGCCTGGAAGGGCACGGTCGACAGCATCAGCCCGGCCTCGGCCGCGAGCTTCTCGCTGCTGCCGGCGCAGAACACCAGCGGCAACTGGGTCAAGGTGGTGCAGCGCATCGCCATGCGTGTGAAGATCGACACCCCCGCCGACCAGCCCCAACTGCGTGCCGGCATGAGCGTGACGCTCGACGTCGACACCGGCCATGAGCGCGGTCTGCCGAGCTTCATCTCGGGCGCCTTCGGCAAGAGCGCCAAGTAGAGCGGCCAGGTAGAGCGCGCCAAGTAGAACAAGACCAGCAAACAGAAGAGGCCTGTCATGGCCAGCTCAGCCGCCGCGACGACCCCGGTTGCCAATCGCGGCGCCATCACCGCCTGCGTGATCCTCGCGGTCATCATGCAGGCGCTGGACACCACCATCGCCAATGTCGCGCTGCCCTATATTCAGGGCAGCGTCTCGGCGAGCGCCGACCAGATCAACTGGGTCCTGACCTCCTATATCGTCGCGGCGGCGATCATGACGCCGCCCTCGGGCTTCCTGGCCGCGCGTTTCGGCCGCAAGCGCGTGCTCTCCGTCGCGATCGTCGGCTTCGTCGTGGCCTCGATCCTGTGCGGCGCGGCCCAGTCGCTGACGCAGATCGTCGGATTCCGTTTGTTGCAGGGCTTTTTTGGCGCCGCGCTGGTGCCGCTCTCGCAGAGCATCCTGCTCGATATTTACACGCCGGAGGAGCGCGGCTCGGCGATGGCGCTGTTCGGCGTCTCGGTCATGGTCGGGCCGGTGCTCGGCCCCGTGCTCGGCGGCTGGCTGACCGAGAACATCTCCTGGCGCTGGGTCTTCTACATCAATCTGCCGCTCGGCATCCTGGCGCTGGCGGGCGTTTCGATCTTCGTCACCGAGACCAAGTCGAGCGCCCTCGCCAAGCTCGACTGGATCGGCTTCGGCTCGCTCAGCCTCGCGATCGCGGCGCTGCAGCTCTTCCTCGACCGCGGAGCGCAGCTCGACTGGTTCGAYTCGCTGGAGATCATCTTGGAGGCGACGGTCTGCGTCGCGGCGGTCTACGTCCTGGCGGTGCACACCTTCACGGCGGAGAACTCCTTCATCAAGCCGCGCATGTTCCTCGACCGGAACTTCAATGTCGGGCTGATCTTCATCTTCGTCGTCGGCATCTGCTATCTGGCGTCGCTCGCGCTGCTCACGCCTTTCCTGCAGACGCTGCTGGGCTATCCGGTGGTGACGGCCGGCATCGTCATGGGGCCGCGGGGCCTTGGCACCATGGCCTGCATGTTCCTCGTCGGGCGATTGATCGGAAAGGTCGACACCCGCATCCTGCTCGGCGCCGGGCTCCTGGTCAGCGCCTGGGCGATGTACGACATGACCGGCTGGACGCCGGATGTCTCGCAGCAGACGATCATCGTSACCGGCTTCATCCAGGGMGCSGGKCTSGGCCTGCTCTTCGTGCCGTTGACGACGATCACCTTCGCGACGCTGCCGGCGGAGTATCGCGGGGACGGCACCGGGCTCTACAATCTCTCGCGCAATATCGGCTCCAGCGTCGGCATCTCGCTGGTCAGCTATCTCTTGACCCGCAACGTGCAGGTGAACCACGCCGAGATCGCCAATTATGTGACGCCGTTCAACCGCATCTTCGACATGCCGGCGATCAGGCATGCCTGGGACCCGACGACGCTGACCGGCCGCGCGGCGCTGGACGAGGTGGTGACGCGGCAGGCGACGATCATCGCCTATGTCGACGACTTCAAGCTACTGATGATCCTGTGCCTGGCAGCCTTGCCGTTCCTCGCGCTGCTGCGCACGCCGCGCCAGCAGGCGGCCCCGTCCGACGATCACGCGATGGTGATGGAATAATGCTGCTGCCGAGCGGCCGATGGCCGTTTTATTCAGTGGGAGCCGCGGTCCATCAGGCAATGTCGCGGACAAATTCACCTTAGGTCATTTCTCGGCTTGCACTTTGCCTGCGTCTCGCATTGGATCAGAGATGCGAGGAGCAGGTTTACGGTTCGTTAACGGTAAGAGATCGTTTTATGCGTTCGATGCGTGTCCGGCCACCCGTGACGGTGCCGATCCGGATGCCCTCCGTACGGGACATCCCGCCGCCTGCCAACGACAACCGCCCCGTCGAGCACGAGACGGTGGCAAGCCTTCTGATCGGCCGTTCGCTGCTGATTATCGGCGTTCTGGTCGCGGCCGGGCTCATGCTCGGCTGGGCCGGGTGGCTGGGGCGAGCCGTCTGGCGAACGCTGCATTGATGCCGGGGCGTCCTCCGGCCGCCTGAGGCCCGAGGACGCTGACCCAAAATCGGTCACCTTTGGTTGCGACACATTTGAACGGATATCTAAATTTTTAAGGAAGTAGCCGCTTCCTGTCTCTGACGGCAGCGGGCAAACCCAGGCAGCAATGCAAGGCCATATCGCTGCCGGATGCCCGTCTCGAGCGAAATGGGGACAGCGTGACGTCGGACTCGATCGAACAGCAGATTGAACAGGCCGTGCGGGCCGATGCCGCCCGGCGCGAAACGGGTTTGGAAGACGCGCTGCGCCGCTGCGAGAGCGCGGGCGAGGCGGTGTTCCTGTTCGGTGGTGACAGCGCGACGATCCATGCGCTGCGCAGCCGCATCCGCTGCGCCTTTCCCGGCCTGCGCCTTGCGGGCATCTGCGACGCCGATTTCTCCGGCCCGGCCGGCCGCGCGATCCTCGACCATATTGCCGCCTGCGCGCCGGACGTGGTCATCGTCGACGTGGCTCCGAAGCGCCACCGGGCGCTGATCGCGGAATTCGCGGCCCATGGGCTGCATACGGGCCTCGTCAACCTGCCCGGCACCTTCGCGCGCCACGCGGCCGCGCAGCCGCAGACCGGTGCCACGGCGGCAAGCCTCGCTGCCCGGCTACCCTCGCGGATCGGTCAAGCCATGAGCGGTTTCGCCGCAGCCATGCGCTTTTCCGGCATCATCGCCCGCCAGCTCGTTCATGACGTCGCCCCGCGCCCGGTGTCGCAGGCCTATCACGCGCTCCGCCGCGACGGCTGAGCCGGCTTTTCTCCGCAACATCTGATTTTCCCGAGAAGCGGAATCCGCTTCTCGGCCGATGCTGCGATGACCGTCACACCGCGTTCCGGAACGCCTTGGAACTGAACACCGTCCGGAACAGGATGGCGAGGTCGAGCGTGAACGACCAGTGGTCGATATACCAGAGGTCATGGGCGACGCGCGCCGCCATCTTCTCGTCGGTGTCGGTCTCGCCGCGCAAGCCGTTGACCTGCGCCCAGCCGGTGATGCCGGGCTTGACGTTGTGGCGGCGGGCGTAGAGCGCGATCTTGCGCTCGAACTCCCGGTCATGCGCCAGGGCATGGGGGCGCGGCCCGACCAGCGACATATGGC
>NZ_JBFRDQ010000082.1:0-22247 GCF_052113865.1 Allobosea sp. TAB14
ATCCACGTCTTCCTTATCCACGTCTTCCTTGACCCAAGGTCCTGTGCAGGACGTGGATGCTCGCCACAAGGGCGAGCATGACGTATGAGCTTGCCGTCGCGCCCGCCGATCCTGGCCGTGACGTGAGCCTCACGAAGACAAGATCTCATTCTCCCATGACCGGTTCCGGCACCGACCGCACCCGCCCCGCCCACCAGGCGCCCGCCCCCGTCGTCATCCTGGTCGAGCCGCAGCTCGCCGAGAATATCGGCATGTGCGCGCGGGCCATGGCGAATTTCGGTCTCTCCGAAATGCGCCTTGTCGCGCCGCGCGACGRCTGGCCGACCGGCGGCGGGCTGAAGAAGGGCGCGACCGCCGCCGCCTCCGGCGCCACCCATATCCTCGAGAACGCCCGCCTCTATGCAAGCGCGGCGGAAGCGGTCGCCGATCTCAACCATGTGCTCGCCACCACCGCCCGCGAGCGCGGCCAGATGAAGCGCGTGCTGACCCCCGCCGAGGCGATGCCGGAGATCGCCGGGCGTGTCGGCGGCGGCGAGCGCGTCGGCATCCTGTTCGGGCGCGAGCGTATCGGCCTGACCAATGAGGAGATCAGCTTCGCCGACGCGATCCTGACCTTCCCGGTCAATCCGGCCTTCGCCTCGCTCAACCTCGCCCAGGCCGTGCTGCTCACCGGCTATGAATGGTTCAAGACCACCGGCGGCGAACCGCCCTTCCGCGAGAACAACCCCTCTCCGCCGGCCAAGCGGGAGACGATCCTCTCGATGTTCGACTATCTCGAAGGCGAACTCGACATCAGCGGTTTCTTTCCGCCCGGCAAGAAGCCGGTCATGACCGCCAATCTGCGCGACATCCTCCACCGCCTCGACATGACCGAGCAGGAGGCGCGGACGCTGCGCGGCGTCTTCAAGTCGCTGGTCGAGGGGCCGAAGAAAGCGCGGTTGCTGGCCCGGCAGGSGAGCGAGCCGGAGCAGTCCGAAAGCTGACGAGCGCCGTCATGCTCGGGCTTGACCCGAGCATCTCCGAGCGGAAACGGCGCCTCTTTCGGGAAAAGATTCTCGGATCTGCGCTTCGCTCCGTCCGAGAATGACGCCTCCTGAACGAAAAAGGCCGGCCCTGAAGGGCCGGCCTCTCCTGCTGGTCGGGGGGGCTCGAAACGTCCCGGTCAGAATTGATACTTCATCGTCGCCTTCACGGTGCGGCCCGGCTCGCTGTAGTAATCGCGCGCCTGGGGCCGCGAGAGCGGGACGTTGACCGCATCCCAGTATTTGCGATCGAAGATGTTGTAGACGCCGATCTGGAATTCAAGATCCGCGATCTCGGGCGCCGGGCGCCACCAGGCCGAGGCGTTGAACAGCGCATAGCCCGGCGCCTTGAAGCCGGTGGTCGGCGGCGTCGTCGCGGTCGTCGAGACGTCGTCGCGCTTGCCCGCCATCTTGGCCGAGACCTCGGCGCCCCAGCGATCGGTGCCATAGGCGACGGCGACGATGCCCTGCACCGGCGGGATCGAGTTCAGGAAGCTGTCGTCGTCCTTGTTCTGGCCGCGGGTATAGGCGAAGGAGCCGCGCACCAGCCAGTTCGGCGCGAAGGCGTATTGCCCGTTGATCTCGACGCCCTGGATCTCGGCGCGGTTGATGTTCCGGTAGCCGGTGATGCCGCCCTGCTGATAGAGCCCACCGACGCCCGCCGCCTGAATCTGGTAGGTATCGATGAAGTTGCGGTAGTTGGTGTGGAAATAGGTGATCGAGCCGCCGAGCTGCTTGTCGCCGAAGCGCATGCCGACATCGATGCCGTTGCCGATTTCAGGGCGCAGATTCGGGTTGCCGGTGCGCAGATAGGTGGCGGGCCCGCCGAAGCGGCCATAGAGTTCGTCCGCCGTCGGCGCACGGAAGGTCTTGGCCCATTGCGCGAAAACGGTGACGTCCTTCACCCAGGGCGCGTTCTTCAGGATGTCGTATTCGAGCCGGATGCGCGGCGACCAGCCGGAATCGCTGGAGGACGGCGGCAGACTCGTCGGCCGCGAGCCGCCCGCAAAGTAGGCCGGGGTGTTCTGCGGCACTTCCTCATACCAGTCGAAGCGGACGCCGGGCGTGATGCGCAGGCGGTTGTCGATGAGGCCGATCTCGTCATGCGCGTAGAGGCCGACGAGCTTTCCGTCGACCTTCGGCTGGTCGGCCTGATTGGTGTGGAGGTTGTTGCAGGTGGTCAGCGCCCCTGTGAAGATACCCGAGGCCGGCCTGGCCGGGCAGTTGTCGACGCCGGCCGAGTACTGCTCGAGCGAGGACATCCGCAATTCCGTGCCGAGCATCAGGCGATGCGACGCCATGCCGGTCTGGAAGTTCTTCAGCAGATAGCCGTTGAAGCCGTAGGAATTCTCTTCGTTCTGATTGTTGCGGGCATAGGGCCCGATGATGCTGGTGTAGCGCCAGGCGTTGGTGATGTCGTTGCGCTTCAGCCGCTGCCAGTAGAGCGTCGCATGCGCTTCGTCGATAAAGGCTCCCGGCAGCTTGTAGTCGTAGCTCAGCGAAACCCGGTTGCGCTCGACATCCTCGCCCGATTCATAGGAGCCGGGGCGGAAGTTGCCGGTGAGCGAAACGGTGTTGTTGCGAATCTGGGTCCGGTCGGCGCGCTTGAAGAATTCGCCGGTGAGGCCGAAGCGGTGCTCGCCGACCTCCTGATAGATCTTGCCGAGGAAGCTGTACTGGTTGAAGTCGCCCGGATTGGGCGCGGTGCGCGTCGCGCCGATCGTCTTGACGTTGCCCTTGTTGTCGATCTCGTGGCCGTCGCGGAAGCCGCCCTGCAGCAGGACGGAGGTGTTCCCCATCCGGGCCGCCGCCGCGGCGCTGCCGAACCAGGCCCGGTCGGTGCTGTCATAGCCGGTCTTGGCGAGCGCGCCATAGGAGCGGCCATTGCGCAGCAGATCCTCCGGGTCGAGCGTGCGCACCGCCAGCGCTCCACCGAGCGCACCGCTGCCGAGCGTGCTCGCCCCGCTGCCGCCGCGCAGCAGGTCGAGCGTCGAAAGCGAGTCGAAATCGAAGGCGTTCTGGGCGCCGCGATTGATGCGCGTGTCGATCAGGAAAGGCTGGCGGATGCCGTCGATCGTCGTCAGCACGCGCGCCCCGTCGAGGCCGCGGATGTTGAGTGAGTTGTTCTGGCGGTTGAAGGTGATGCCGGCCTCGACGCGGTTCGCCAGGTCGGTGAGGTTCTGGACCTGCTCGCGATCGAGCTCCTGGCGCGTCACGCGGGTCGTCGTCGGCCCGCTGAGCAGCGCCCCTCCGGGCACGCCCTCGCCCTGCACATTGATCTGGTCCAGCACCACGGGCGCATCGCCGGCATTCGGCTGCGTATTCGCGGCCACCTGCTGCTGACGACGTTGTTGTTGCGCCTCTGCCGACGAGGCCGCCAGCGCCAGCACCAAGGTTCCAAGGGCCACGCCCCCGCGCAGCTTGCCGAAATACACGCCCATCGCCCAGTCCCATCCTGCCTGGCCCGTCCCGGCCGTCATTGGCAGATTAAAATGAATATAAACAGCGCCTTACGAGAAGATAAGACTTCAATCCGGATATTGTTTGCAAAAGATTCTGTCAATTACTATGCACCGCAAAGCAAAACTATAGAATCGATCCAATAAATAACTATTCTAATGTAGAACTGCCGCGCACCAGCGGCCGCGCCTAATTCGGCTCCCGATCTCGTGATCGCGCAGGAGCGGACTGTGACGCCGCGCGTCATTGCCTCCTGCGAAAAGCCGCGCATCTTCGTGTCATGAACGCTCGCTACGCCACGCTCGATCGACGCAAGCTCTTGACGGGAGGCAGCGCCATGGCGGCGGCGTTCTCGATCGCCGGCGGCAGGGCCCGCGCGGCGGACACCGACGTCGTCGTGATCGGAGCCGGCGCGGCCGGCATCGCCGCTGCACGGGCGGTGAAGGCGGCCGGGCGCAGCGTCACCGTGCTGGAGGCCCGCGGCCGGGCCGGCGGGCGCGCTTACACCGACGCCTCGCTCGGCCCCAGCTACGACGCCGGCGCGATGTTCATCCATTGGGCCGAGCGCAATCCCTGGGTCGGCCTTGCCCGTGAGCTCGGCGTCGAGACGGCCCCCGAGCCCATGGGCGGCGGCTTCCGGGTCTTCGCTGACGGCCGCCCCATGCCCGACGCCGACCGGCGGCGCCGGCGCGATGCCTTCAGGCAGATCGACCGCCGGCTGGAGACGGTCGATATCGGCGCCCGCGACCTCTCCATCGCCGAATTGCTCGGCGATCTCGGCCCCGACATGGCGCCGGTCGCCACCTCCGGCCTCCTGCTCTCGATCGGCGAGGAGTCCAGCCGCATCTCGGCCCGGGATTACCAGCGGCTCTGGTCCGGCGACGACCTCGTCGTGCCTTCCGGCTACGGCAATCTCGTCGCGCGTTCAGCCGCCGGTCTCGACATCCGCCTGAACGAACCGGTCGAGGCCATCGATTGGAGCGGAAGCGGCGTGACGGTCACCTCCCGCTCGGGCACGCTAAGGGCCAGGATCTGCATCCTCACCGTGCCGGTCGGCGTGCTCAAGGCGGAGACGATCCGCTTCACCCCCGCCTTGCCGGCTGCGACGCGCGATGCGCTGGCCGGCCTCCATATGGGCGCCCTGACCAAGATCGCCCTCAAGGTCGAGGGAGACCGCTTCGGCATCACGCCGGGCGCGAGCTTCCTCGAATCCGGCAAGCCCGAGGGAATGATCAATTTCGACATGTATCCGGATGGCAAGGATCTCGTCATCGGCTATTGCGGCGGCGATTTCGCCCGGCAGCTCTCGCAGGCCGGGCCTGACGAGGCCAAGGCCCATACCACGGAGCTGCTGGCGACGATGATCGGGTCCGAGTTCCGCAAGACCGTGAAGGCCGTCTCCTTCCCCGCCTGGTGGACCGATCCCTTCGCACGCGGCGCCTACTCCGTCTGCGACCCCGGCCACGACGCGGCGCGCGACGCCCTCGCCCAGCCGATCGGCGGACGCCTCCTCATCGCCGGCGAGGCCACGGCCGGCGGCGGTGCCATGACGGTCGGCGGCGCGACGCTGGCAGGACGCGCGGCGGCCACGACGCTGGCTCGGCTGAAGGTCTGAAAGCTGCTCTTCCAAGGAAACGCGGGTCATCCCGGCCGAAGCGAAGCGGAGAGCCGGGATCCATGCCTGAACCTTCCTCGGAGGCGCTCTGGCATGGATCCCGGGTCAAGCCCGGATGACGGCGTGGTTCTGTCCAAAATCAGGACGATCTTAAAGGGCCAGCTCCCAGTTCTGCCCCACCAGATCCTGTCCGAAGGAATGGTGCCGCTCCTCTGCGACCAGCTTGAAGCCTTCGGCAATATAAATGGCCCGCGCCGCATGCAGGATATCGTTCGTCCACAGCACCATGCGCCGGTATCCCGCCGCGCGGGCGAAGCCGATCGCCTCCCGCACCAGCGCCTTGCCGAGGCCCAGCCCCTGCGCACGCTTCTCCACCAGCACGAGCCTCAGCTTGGCGGTCGCCGCATCCTCCGCGACCACGAAGCTCGAGCCGGCCGGCTCGCCATCGAGCTCGGCGATGAAGCAACGCTCGCGTCCCGGCTTGAACTCGCGCAGGAATTGCGCCGCGATCTCGGCGACCAGCGCCTCGAAACTCAGGTCCCAGCCGTACTCCTCGGCATAGAGCCGGCCATGGGCGGAAACCACCCAGCCGATATCCCCGGCGCGATGTTCGCGGATCACAGGCCGCGACCTGGTCGCCCTCTCGCCGGACAGAAGCGCCTGCGTATCGGCGAGCGCGCTGACGAGCCTGCCGCATTCCGTTGGCGAGAGCCGCGCCAGGATCGCCTCGGCCTGCGCTTGCGACGCTTCGTCGAGGGGCCGAAAGGCGGCCTGCCCGGCCCGCGTGAGCCGCAGGCGAAAGGCACGCCCGTCGGCGTCCGAGCGCTGCCGGTGGAGCCAGCCCTGCGCCTCGAAGCGCTTCAGGATGCGCGAGAGATAGGCGGGATCGAGATCGAGGTCGCGCCCCAGCTCGACCGCGAGGCAACCATCCCGCTGCGCCAATTCATAGAGCACCCGCGCCTCGGTCAGCGCGAAGCCCGAGCCATGCAGATTGCCGCCCAGCGCGCCGATCCAGCGCGTATGAAACCGGCCGAACCGGCGAATGGCCGCGACAGCCGCTGCTTCGCTTGCGGTCATGGCATCCTCCCGCCGCGAGCGAAGGTCAATTTAGTGGACAAAGTCAACTAAATTTGAAGGCTTTGACGTTTCGCGGCGTAGTCATGCAGGTCGATCTTCTCGCCGGAACGGGTTATCGCCCGCTTGTGGCCCCCCGCCCCCAACCCACCATCCTCGTCTTCGATTCCGGGCTCGGCGGCCTCACCGTGCTCGGACGCGCCACGCGTGCCTGCCCGGCGGCGCATATCGTCTACGCCGCCGACGACGCCGGTTTCCCCTATGGCCGCCTGAGCGAGGAGGAGCTCGTCGCCCGCGTCCTCGCCGTCATGGAGCGCCTCGTCGCGCGCTTTCACCCCGACCTCGCGGTGATCGCCTGCAATACCGCCTCGACGCTGGTGCTGCCGGCGCTCCGGGCCCGCTTCGCCATCCCCTTCGTCGGCACCGTCCCGGCAATCAAGCCGGCTGCGGCGGCGACCCGCAGCGGTCTGATCTCGGTGCTGGCGACGCCCGGCACCGTGGCGCGCGACTACACCCGCGAGCTGATCGAGACCTACGCCGCCGGGCACCATGTCACGCTCGTCGGCGCGACGCGGCTCGCCGGCCTCGCCGAGCAGGCGCTCAAGGGCGAGACCGTCGACGACGCGGTCCTGCGCGCCGAGATCGCCCCCTGCTTCGTCGAGACGGACGGCCGCCGCACCGACATCGTCACGCTCTCCTGCACGCATTATCCCTTGCTGCTCGAGCGGATGAAGCGGCTAGCGCCCTGGCCCGTCGAATGGATCGACCCGGCGCCGGCGATCGCGCGCCGTGTCGCCGACCTCCTGCCGGCAGCGAGAGACGGCAGCCCGGTCGGCCTCGACGCCACGGCGGTCTTCACCGACGGCTCCGGCCTGACGGGGCCGCTGCGCATCGCGCTGGCCGGCTATGGCCTCGCGCAGGTCGCCATCGAGCCGATGCCGCTGGCGAACTGACGGAACTCCGCCGCACTCCGCGCGTTGCGACGGTGGCGACCCTCACCGAGGAACGAAAGCTCATGAGAAAGTTGCTGTTGCTGCTGGCGCTCGCCATCGGTTTCGCCTTCGCCGGTTTCGGCGCCGGCTCCGAGGCGCAAGCGAAGCCCCATGGCTGGCACAGGGGTCACGGGCACCATGCCATCTATCGTCATGGCCCGCGCCGTCATTACGGCTGGCATCGCGGCCATCATTACGGCTGGTACAAGCACCACCCGCGCCATCACCATTATCGTCATCACCACCGGCATCATCGCCACTGGCGCTGATGCCCGTTTCCGGCCAGCCCGGAATTGACTCGAAGCCGGCTTTCCGTCATACGGCCCTTCGTCACGCGGCTCCTCACGGGGCCGCGTGGCTTTTTCCGCACCCGTGATCCGCTTTCCTTCGGAAGCCGGATCTGTCGCCCCGGCCGATCGCAGGGGAGCAGGAGGGCGCGGTCCTCAACTCGCGAACCTGAGAGGACACGCGACATGTCGAAGCGCCATGAGGCCAAATATAAGATTGACCGCCGTCTCGGTCAGAACATCTGGGGCCGCCCGAAGTCCCCGGTCAACCGTCGTGAATACGGCCCCGGCCAGCACGGCCAGCGCCGCAAGGGCAAGCCGTCTGACTTCGGCACGCAGCTGCGCGCCAAGCAGAAGCTGAAGGGCTATTACGGCTCGATCTCCGAGAAGCAGTTCCGCCGCTACTACGCCGAGGCGAACCGCCTCAAGGGCGATTCGGGCGAGAACCTGATCGGCCTGCTCGAGCGCCGCCTCGACGCGGTGATCTACCGCGCCAAGTTCGTGCCGACCGTCTTCGCCGCCCGCCAGTTCGTCAACCACGGCCACATCACCGTGAACGGCAAGCGCGTCAACATCGCCTCCTATCAGGTGAAGCCGGGCGACGTGATCGCGGTCAAGGACTCGTCGAAGCAGCTGGCCATCGTCATCGAGTCCGCCGCCCTCGCCGAGCGCGACGTTCCCGACTACATCGACGCCGACCACACCAAGTTCACCGCCACCTACACCCGCACGCCCACGCTGACGGACGTGCCCTATGCGGTGCAGATGGAACCGAACCTCGTCATCGAGTTCTACTCGCGCTGATGCGGTCGCGGCGGCTTCCGGCCGCCGCCGATATCGGAACACAGGGGACGGCATCTTTGCCGTCCCCTTTTTTATGCCCGTCCTGGCAGTGAACAGCGTCTTTGCCACCGTAGCCGCCATGGCGGCGGCGAACCCATTCCCGTCACAATCCTGCGGGAGCTTCCGGGCATGACGATATTGCACAGCGCCGAACTCTCCATTTTCGCCGACTATTTCCAATTCTATCTGCAGGACGAAGGCGTCCACGAGGACTGGGGTGCCTTCTGGACGGACGAGACGCTGGAGCGGATGCTCGCCGTGGGTGACTGCAGCGTCGGCATCGCGACAGTGCGGAATATGTCCGTCCCGGTCGCCATTGCCGTGCACGACGATGCGCCCGAAGCGGATTTCCACGAATGGGAGCTCGTCAACGAATGCTCCTTCCTTGTGCGCACGGGCCGGGTCATGGTGCTCGGCTGCACGGAAGGCACGCCGCAGGAGCGCGCGCGCTTCTCGCTGCCGCCCGGCAGCTATCGGGTGCGCGTTTCCTATGTCGGGCTCGACACCCTGAGCGATGACGCCCTGGACGGCGACGATTTCTACCGGCTGCAGATCTGGCCTGCCCCACCGGCGCCGACCCTGACCTTGAAGACGCGCAGGGCAACGGCGGGCTGAACCGGCTGCTCCCCTGGCGCCAGACCGAGAGCCCG
The DNA here is from genome assembly GCF_052113865.1 of Allobosea sp. TAB14. Classification (NCBI taxonomy): domain Bacteria; kingdom Pseudomonadati; phylum Pseudomonadota; class Alphaproteobacteria; order Hyphomicrobiales; family Alloboseaceae; genus Allobosea; species Allobosea sp. TAB14. Next base: position 8,944 of record NZ_JBFRDQ010000082.1, read on the forward strand.
CCGTGCCGCGTCCTTCGCCCCTTTTCCGCTTGGCCGCGATCATGCTGCCCCTTGCCGTGCAGCTCGCCGCCAGCGTCTCGACGCCGGCCATGGCCGAGGTACGCTTCGGCCGCAACGTTCGCGTCGGCGGCCATGATTTCTCGAACCAGAGCTTCAATCGCCATCGGCGCGCGGTAATTCACATCTATGACCGCACGCCCAACCGTCCCGGCTGCGCCTGGCGCTCCGACGGACGCGGCGGAAAGGTCAAAATCTGCCACCTGCGCCGCATCCGCTGAGCGCGCCGCAAAGAAAAGGGGCGGCCCGGCAGGCCGCCCCTTTTCTTTGCCCCTTCAGGAAGCAGGTCGCGCGCCGGCTCTACAGATGCGAGCCGACCTCGTCGCGGAAATAATAGCAGCCGAGACTCAGGCAGCCGATCAGGATCGACAGCGCATAAGGTCCGAACAGACACATAACGAAGACGGAGCCGATAAAGGCTCGCATTCCCCATGTCAGCCAGGTTCCATTCATGGCTCACCCTCGCATCGCATTGACTGACAAAGCGTAAACGGAAAGCCGTGAATCCAACTTGAACAGATATGGTGAATCACGAAATCGTCCTTTTCCTCTCGTACGTTAGCAAGTCGGGCGAAAGCAAGGCGTAAAGCGGCTGGGGCAGTTTCCCTCCACGGTTGGATGCCCTAGCGTCGCCCGGCCTACAGCCAGGGGATCGCCATGATTCGCATTGTTTTGACCGCTCTCGCGCTGACCTGCGCGTCGAGCTTCGCCCACGCCCAGAGCTGCGCCGTCCAGGCGACGGACAAGAAGCTCGCCGGCGCCGCCAAGACCAGCTTCCTGACGAAGTGCGAGAAGGATGCCGGCGCCTCCTGCGACAAGCAGGCCGCCGACAAGAAGCTTGCTGGCGCCGCCAAGGCGAGCTTCACCAAGAAATGCGTCTCGGACGCCACCAGCGGCTGAGAGGTCGCCGCGCCCGGCCACCGCACGGCATCGCCATGCGACCGCCGGGACGGTGCCGACCGCTCAGTCGGCGGTGCTGCTCTCCCAGGTCGCGTGGCTCACCGCCGGCAGGCGCCCGAGCTTGTCGACGACATGGTCGAGTTCCTTGCGGTCTATCGCCGTGCTGATGAGCTTGGCGACAATCTCGACGGTGTCTTCGCCGCGCTCGATCGTCGTGATGTCGCTGAGCGGATATTGCGCCGCCTCGAGATATTCGACGAGCGTGTCGCGGATATCGGCGAGCGCCTCGGCCCGCGTGGTGACGACGACTTCGTAGGTCGCTTCGAGCGCCCGCTCGTCGAGCGGAATGCGGTTGATCGCGTTGACGAGCGGCCGCAGCAACGTGTTGCCGAATATGACGAAGGTCGCGACGAGCGCCGCTTCGGCGATCATGTCCGCACCGGCGCAGGCGCCCACCGCGGCGGAACCCCAGAGGGTGGCGGCCGTGTTGAGGCCGCGCACGTTCATGCCCTCCTTCATGATCACGCCGGCGCCCAGGAAGCCGATGCCCGAGACGACATAAGCGATCACCCGGATCGCGCCGGCCGTGCCCTCCAGGCGCATGGCGAGATCGACGAAGGCGGCGGCGCCCAGCGCGACGAGGACCGTGGTGCGCAATCCCGCCGTGCGCTGCCGGTACTGGCGCTCGGCGCCGATCAGCATGCCCAGCACGAACGCCGCGCTCAGGCTGACGACCGTGTCGAGGAAAGGCAGAAGCTCGAAGGTCTGGATGAAGCGCATGGCCGCTGGCTCGCGTGGCGGGCAGCGGTGCTTGACATGAAGAATAGCCCCCGGCAAGCCGCCGGGGGCGCGTCATCGTCAGAGGTTGTCAGCGCGCCGGGCCGGATAGCCGGCGGGTGCCGAATTCACTCATCGTCCTGGCCGTCGTCGCGATCGCGGTTGTCCTGCCAGCGGCGCGGCCCATGATCGCCGCCGTCGCGCCGCCCCCGCCATTCGCGCATTTCGCGGAAGCGCTCGCGGCCCTCGGACATGGCCTGGCGGACCGAACGGCGCAGCACGGTCTTCTGCTCGTCGCTGAGCGTCGTCCAGAGCGGCCTCACCGTATCGGCCAGTTCCTTCGATGCGGCGGCGCGCTCGCCCAGGCGCTTGGCGCGCGCATCGATCCGCTCCATCAGATCGGCGCTGCGCAGCCGGTCACGCTCCTCGCGCATCGCAGTCCAACGCTCGCGCCCCTGCTCGGCGCGCTGCCTGATGAGAGCCTCGACCTTGTCGAAGAGCGGCACCTGCTCGGGCTTCAGCTTGAGATCCTCGCGCACCTTGGCGAAGCGCTGGTCCATCCGGACCTTGGCCTGCTCGGCGCGGCGCTGGCGCATCTCGTCGCGCCGCTGGTCGCGCGTCTCCGCGCTCTGCTGCTTCTGGTCGCCGCCGGCCGGCGGCACGGGCTGCGGCTGCGCCAGGGCGAAGGTGCTGGCAAGCGCGGCGATCGACGATGCGGCGATGAGGACGATGGGTTTCATGAAGCTCTCCTCGAACAGTCCTGTAACGTGTCGCTCAGCGGGTCTCGAAGCCGATTGGCGATGTCACCACGGTGGCTGTCGGTGGGTGAACCGGCGATGGCCCGCGGATGAAAAGATCGTAATGTGACGTCAACGCGTTCAACGCGATTCAGTTCGGTGCCGACCTCCATGCGCAACCTGATCACCGATGTCCGGGGCGTTCTCATTGGCCACGCGCATGACGCGGCGGCGGCGACGGGCGTGACCGCGGCGCTGTTCGAACGCCCCACCGTCGCCTCCATGGCCGTGCTCGGCGGCGCGCCCGGCACGCGCGACACTGCCTTGCTCGAGCCGGAAATGACCGTCGAGCATGTCGACGCTCTCGTCCTCTCCGGCGGCTCCGCCTGGGGGCTCAGTGCTGCCGACGGCGTGATGAGCTGGCTTGCGGGTCACGGACGCGGTTTTCCGGCCGGTGGCTTCCGCATCCCGATCGTGCCGCAGGCGATCCTGTTCGACCTCGCCAATGGCGGCGACAAGCCCTGGGCCCGCGGCGACGGGGAAACGCCCTATCGCCGCCTCGGCATGGAGGCGGCGGCAGCCGCCGGCGCCGATTTCGCGCTCGGCACAGCCGGTGCCGGCTTCGGCGCCACCACCGTCAACCTGAAAGGCGGCCTCGGCTCGGCCAGCGCACGCGCGGCGACCGGCCAGATCGTCGGCGCCCTCGTCGCCGTCAACGCGGTCGGCAGCGCCACCATCGGCGGCGGCCCGCATTTCTGGGCCGCTCCCTATGAGCACAGCGCCGAGTTCGGCGGCCTCGGCTGGCCGGCCGCGATCACGCCCGCAGAGACGGCCCTGCGCTTCAAGGGCGGCACCGGCCAGAACACCACGATCGCGCTGGTCGCGACCGACGCCGTCCTCACCAAGGCGCAGGCGAAGCGCATGGCGCTCGCCGCCCATGACGGACTGGCGCGGTCGCTGCGCCCGGCCCATGCGCCACTCGACGGCGACATCGTCTTCGCCGCTGCAACCGGCCATAGCGGAGCCCCCTCCGACGCCTTCGCACTGACCGAGCTCTGCGCCACCGCCGCCGATGTGCTGGCGCGGGCCGTAGCGCGCGGCGTCCATGCCGCGACGGCGCTGCCCTTCCCCGGGGCGCAACCGGCCTGGTACGACCGCTTCGGGGGCTGATCGGCGCAACCGAGGCGGGCATACCGTAAAGTAATCATTTCAAATTTACGAATTCGCAAGGCAAACCCTGCAACCTGAGCGATAGCTTTGGGCCTGCAAGGCCGCGAGGCCGGGGGGTGCAGGATGCGTGAGATCGGCTTTGGCCTGGCCTTCGGCATCGTCATGGCGCTGGGCGCCTTCCTGATCGCGGCCTGGCCCGCCCAGGGACGCCCCGTCGCGGCCTTCTTTCCGGCGGGCAGTTCGGCCCGCGCGATGTCGGCCGCCATCGCCGAAGCCGGCGGCAGCCTGATCGAGATCAACGCGGGATCCGCCGTCACCATCACGCTGGGCGAGGACGACGGCTATGTCACGGCGCTCTATCGCGCCGGCGCCTGGCTCGTGATCGATGCCAGCCTCGCCCGTCTTTGCGTGGGCTCTGCGAAAGGGAGCGGCCAATGAACGACGTCGCGCGGTTCCGTGCGCAGTTCGCCCGCCTGCTGCTCATCATTCTCTGGATCAATGCCGGCCTGATGTCGCTGACGCCCGGCGCCCAGCTCCTGCTCGGCCAGCAGACGCTCATTCTGGCGGGGATCGGCCTGGCGGCACTCGGCACGCTGGCGCTGTATCTCTACCGCATCGACTGGCCGGCGCGGCAGATCACCAGCATGGCGACGCTCGGCCAGGTCATGCTGCTGGTCTACGCCTTCGCCGGACATCCCTATCAATCCGACATGCACATGTATTTCTTCGCCATGCTGGCCGTCCTGGCCGGCTGGCTCGACTGGCGCATCTTCCTGCCGGCCACCGTCGCGATTGCGGCCCATCATCTCGCCCTTAGCCTTTTCCAGCCTGCCGGCGTGTTTGCGAATGGCGGCGACACCGGCCGGGTCCTGCTTCATGGCGCGATCGTCTCCGTGCAGGCGGCCGCGCTGAGCTTGCTGGTCTGGGCTCTGCGGCAAGCGCTTGAGACGTCCGAAACGGAGCGCCGGCAGGCCGACGCCGCGCGCGAGATCGCCGACGAGGCGCGCCGCCATGTCGCCGAGACGACCGCGAAGGCCGCCAGCGAGCGCCAGCGGATCCTGAACGTCGTCGCGAATGATTTCGAGAATGCCATCGCCGGAATCGCCCGTGACGTGATCGCCTCCGTGCAATCGCTGCGCGCCGCATCGCAGCAGATGAAGCATGGTGCCGTCGAAGTGCTGCAGCGCTCGACAGCCGCGTCGCGATCCTCGCGCCAGACCTCGGCCAATGTGGTGGCGGTAACGCAGGTCACTTCGGAGCTCGCCCAATCCTTCGCCGAGGTCGACCGGCAGGTGGCCGAGACCGCGCGCATCGTCGGGGCCGCGACCCTGCAGGCTGGCAACGTCCTCCACACCGTCGGCGACCTCTCGCGCAAGGCCGACGAGATCGGCAACATCGCCGGCGTGATCTCGACGATCGCCAAGCACACCAACCTGCTCGCCCTGAATGCCTCGATCGAGGCGGCGCGGCTCGGCCGCTCCGGCGGCGGCTTCACCATCGTGGCGCAGGAGATCAAGTCCCTGGCCACGCAGACCTGGCGGGCCACCGAGGAGATCCAGGGGCAGATCGAAGCGATCCACCAATCCGGCTCGGAAGCCATCGCCGCGATCGACGCGATGAACCTGACGATCGGCTCGCTCAACCAGATTTCCGGGGCGGTCGCCATCGTCGTCGAGCAGCAGAACGTGGCGACGGCCGGCATCGCCGAGAATATCCGCCAGGCCGCCGACGAAACCGTCACCGCCGCTGGCCATATCGACATCGTCAGCCGCGTCGCGGCCGAGACGGACGAGGCGGCCAGCCACATCGCCCTGTCGGCCGATGAACTCTCCCTGCAATCCTCGCATCTCGATGCCGAGGTGGCGCAGTTCCTCGGACGGGTGCGCGCGGCCTGAGCCACCTGGTTTCGTGCCGGGCGCGAATGCGTTATGGCAGCGCCATGTCCACTGACGATTTCCTCGCCCGCTTCGGCTCGCCCGGCGCCAGCCAGCCCGACCCCGTCGCAGCCGCCCAGCAGGCGATGCGCAATCCCCTGCCGGCCCGCTTCTATAAGGAAGCGGGGGTCATCGAGCGCGATGGCCTGTTCCATGTCGCGCTCGACGGCAAGACCGCCCGCACCCCCGCCCGCAAGCCGCTCGCGGTCGGCTCGCGCGATGTCGCGGAGGCCCTTGCGGCCGAGTGGGAACGGCAGGCCGAACGGATCGACCCGGCACAGATGCCGCTGACGCGGCTCGTCAACTCGGCGCTGGACGGCGTCGCGGATCAACAGGAAGCCGTGCGTGCAGAGATCGTGCGCTATGCCGGCTCCGACGCGCTCTGCTATCGCGCCGGCGAGCCCGAGGCACTGGTCGCGCGCCAGAACGACGTCTGGCAGCCCATTCTCGGCGACATCGAGACACTGATCGGCGCCCGCTTCCTGCTGGCGGAGGGCGTCGTCTTCGCGCAGCAGCCGGAAAGCACGCTCGCAGCCGTCGCCCGGCACGTCGGGACGATCCCCTCTCCGCTGGCGCTCGCCGGTGCGCACAACGTCATGACGTTGACGGGTTCTGCCGTCCTCACCCTGGCACTGGCCAACGGGCTGATCGATCCTGACGCCGCCTGGAACGCCGCCCATCTCGATGAGGACTACCAGATCGGGATCTGGGGCCAGGATGAGGAAGCGGCCGAGCGCCGCGCCATTCGCCGGCGCGAATTCGACGCGGCCGTGCTGCTGCTGACGAAGGGCTGAACGCCTGGGCGCCCCGGAGCCGGCGGCATGATGCCCTCGCACGCTTCGGCAAATGTCGCAATGGACTCTCGCGGCAGCCCCGCTTAAGCCGGCTTTCGAGACGCGTTTTTCCCGCCGGGAGCCTGCCGCCATGAAGGATATTCTCGAACAGCTCGAATCGCGGCGCGAGGGCGCGCGCAAGGGCGGCGGCGAACGGCGCATCGAGGCGCAGCACAAGCGTGGCAAGCTCACTGCCCGCGAGCGCATCGAGCTCCTGCTCGACAAGGACTCCTTCGAGGAGTTCGACATGTTCGTGCAGCATCGCTGCGTCGATTTCGGCATGGACAAGGCCGAGAAGATCCCCGGCGACGGCGTCGTCACCGGCTGGGGCACGGTCAATGGCCGCACCGTCTTCGTCTTCTCGAAGGACTTCACCGTCTTCGGCGGCTCGCTCTCCGAGACCCATGCCCAGAAGATCACCAAGATCCAGGACATGGCGCTGAAGATGCGCGCGCCGATCGTCGGCCTGTTCGATGCCGGCGGCGCTCGCATCCAGGAAGGGGTGGCTGCGCTCGGCGGCTATGGCGAGGTCTTCAAGCGCAATGTGCAGGCTTCCGGCGTCATCCCGCAGATTTCGGTGATCATGGGCCCCTGCGCCGGCGGCGACGTCTATTCGCCGGCGATGACCGACTTCATCTTCATGGTCCGCGACACCAGCTACATGTTCGTCACCGGCCCGGAGGTGGTGAAGACCGTCACCAACGAGACCGTGACCTCCGAGGAGCTCGGCGGCGCCAAGGTCCACACCTCCAAGTCCTCGGTCGCCGACGGCTCCTTCGAAAACGATGTCGAGGCGCTGCTGCAGGTGCGCCGCCTGCTCGATTTCCTGCCCGCCAACAACACGGCCGGCGTGCCGGAATGGCCATCATTCGACGTGCCCGACCGCGTCGACATGAGCCTCGACACGCTGGTCCCGGACAATCCGAACAAGCCCTACGACATCAAGGAATTGATCCTGAAGACGGTCGACGAGGGCGACTTCTTCGAGATCCAGGCGGCCTATGCCGGCAACATCGTCACCGGCTTCGGCCGCATCGAGGGCCGGACCGTCGGCATCGTCGCCAACCAGCCGATGGTGCTGGCCGGCGTGCTCGATTCCGACGCCTCCCGCAAGGCCGCCCGCTTCGTGCGCTATTGCGACGCCTTCGAGATCCCGATCATCTCGCTCGTCGACGTCCCAGGCTTCCTGCCGGGCACGGCGCAGGAATATGGCGGCCTGATCAAGCACGGCGCCAAGCTGCTCTTCGCCTACAGCGAATGCACCGTGCCGCTGGTCACGATCATCACGCGAAAAGCCTTCGGCGGCGCCTATGACGTGATGGCGTCGAAACATATCGGCGCCGACGTCAATTACGCCTGGCCCACCGCGCAGATCGCGGTGATGGGCGCCAAGGGCGCGGTCGAGATCATCTTCCGCGGCGGCGATGCGGAAACCATCGCGCGCCAAACGAAAGAATACGAGGACCGCTTCATGTCGCCCTTCGTCGCGGCCGAGCGCGGCTATATCGACGAGGTCATCCTGCCGCATTCGACGCGCCGCCGCATCGCCCGCGCACTCGCCATGCTCAGGACCAAGAACGTCGAACGCCCCTGGCGCAAGCACGACAATATCCCGCTCTGAGCGGGCGGCTCATGGCCAGCGCCTGAACACCGCGCTGGCATTCACCCCGCCGAAGCCGAAGCCGTTCGAGATGGCGTGTTCCATCGCGACCGGCCGCGCCTCCTTCGCGACGAGGTCGAGCCCTGCCGCCGCCTCATCCGGGTTTTCCAGGTTGAGCGTCGGCGGCGCGATCTGGTCGCGCAGCGCCAGGATCGTGAAGATCGCCTCCAACCCGCCGGCCGCGCCGAGCAGATGGCCGGTCGCCGATTTCGTCGCGCTGATCGCGATGCCGCCCTCGGTGCCGAACACGGCCTTGATGGCGGCAAGCTCGCCACGGTCGCCGACCGGCGTCGAGGTGGAATGGGCGTTGAGATGGGCGATATCGGCCGGCCGGAGCCCTGCCTGCTTCAGCGCGGTCTCCATCGCCCGCCGCGCGCCGGACCCGTCCTCGGGCCCCGAAGTGATGTGATAGGCATCGGCGCTGGTCCCATAACCGGTCAGCTCGGCCAGGATCGTCGCGCCGCGCCCCTCGGCATGCTCCAGCGCCTCGATCACCAGCAGGCCTGCCCCCTCGCCCATGACGAAGCCGTCGCGGTCCCGGTCGAACGGACGCGAGGCCTTTTCCGGCTCGTCGTTGAAGCCGGTCGAGAGCGCCCGGGCTGCAGCGAAGCCGCCGAGTGCCACGAGATCGACGCAAGCCTCGGTGCCGCCGCAGAGCGCGATATCCGCTTCTCCCGCCCGGATCATGCGCGCCGCATCGCCGATCGCCTGCACGCCGGCGGCACAAGCGGTGACCGGCGCGCCGATGGGCCCCTTGAAGCCATAGTCGATCGAGACATGGCCGGCGGCGAGATTGACCAGGAAAGAGGGCACGATGAAGGGCGAGAGCCGGCGCACGCCGCGCTGGTCGGTCGTCCGCACGGCCTCGACGATCGCCGGAAAGCCGCCGATGCCGGAAGCGATCACCGTCGCCGTACGCTCGCGCTCCAGCTCGGTTTGCGGCTGCCACCCCGCCTGTGTCAGCGCTTCCCTGGCGGCGACCAGCGCGAACTGGATGAAGCGGTCCATCTTGCGCTGGTCCTTGGGCGCGATCACTGTATCGGGATCGAATCCGCCCTCGTCATCCTCTATTTTGGAGGGAACGACGCCCGCGATCTTGGCCGGCAGGGTTTCGGCGATCCCATCCGGCAGGCGGCGCAAACCGGAGCGCCCGGCAAGCAGGCGCCGCCAGGCGATCTCGGTTCCACAGCCCAGCGGCGAGACCACGCCCATTCCGGTAACGACGATGCGGCGCATGGAGAGCTCCTATTCGGGAGAGACCGGCGCAGCTGCATCCCGCGCCGCCACGATGGCGAGGCGTTGCAGCATGCCSGGGCTGGCCTGGGGGCCGGCGATGACGGTGACGTTGTTGGAATTCACGGGCTGCCGGGTCTCGGCATCGGCATAGGCCGGTACAACTTCCCGCCCGCTCTCCCGATCGGCGAGCACTAACGCCTGCCCTTCCGGCGCGAGATGCCGGTTGCCGAAGGCGACCAGCGCCGCGACCACGGGGAAGAAGTCCCTACCCCGCTCGGTCAGCACATACTCGTGACGCTTCGGCCGCTCGCTATAGATCCTGCGCTCGAACAAACCCGCTTCGGTGAGATGCTTCAGGCGCCGCGCCAGCATGTTCGGCGCGATGCCGAGGCTGCGCTGGAACTCGTCGAAGCGGGTGAAGCCCTGCAGCGCATCGCGCAGGATCAGGATGCTCCACCACTCGCCCACCGCTTCGACGGCGCGGGCGCAGGGACATTCGGCAAGCGGGGAAAGCCGGGGCTGCATGGCCCCCGCACTAATGATGTAACTATCATTTTGCAAGTCACTATCGCAGCGGCGTGTCCGCCGCCGTGATGGCGCCGGCAGCTTGCTTCAATCCAGCGTGCTCCGGAACCGCATCAGCGCGAGGCCCGCAAAGACCGGCACGAACAGGCTGAGATAGAACACCTCGTCGCCGATATCGCCGAGGCCCGCGCCCTTCAGCATGATCGCCCGGATGATGCGCAGGAAATGGGTCAGCGGGAAGATTTCGCCCAGAGTCTGCGCCCAGCCCGGCATGCCGGCGAACGGGAACATGAAGCCCGACAGCATCAGCGAGGGCAGGAAGAAGAAGAAGGTGAGCTGCATCGCCTGGAGCTGCGTGCGCGCCACCGTCGAGATGGTGGAGCCGAGCAGCACCAGGGCCAGCACGAAGATCAGCACGCAAGCGAGCAGCAGCCCGAGCCCGCCGAGGAAGGGCACCGCGAAGAGCAGCTTCGCCGCGCCGAGCACGATCACGACCTGGACGGCGCCGACGGCGAGATAGGGCAGCACCTTGCCGAGCATGATCTCGCCGGCCGTCACCGGCATGGCGAGCAGGTTCTCCATCGTGCCGCGCTCGACCTCGCGGGTCAGCGCCATCGCCGTCATCATCACCATCGTCATCTGCAGGATGACGCCGAGCAGACCGGGCACGATGTTGTATTGCGTGATGTTCTCGGGGTTGTAGCGGCGATGGATGACGAAGGAGAGCCCGTCCCSGGCGGCGGCGGCCGGGTTCGTCTCGGGCTCGAGACCCTGGGTCCGCTGCAGCGCCCGGCTCGCGATCGCCCCCAGCGCCGAAACCGCGCCGCTCGCAGCGGCCGGGTCGGTCGCATCCGCCTCGACCAGGAGCTGCGGCTGGTCGTTCCGCTCGACCCGGACGCCGAAATCGCTGGGAATGGTGACGAGGAAGGAGATCTCGCCCTTCGCCATCAGGCTCTCGGCCTCCGCCGCGCTCTGCGGCCGTTCGCGGAAGCGGTAGTAGTTCGAGACCTCCAGCGCCGAGACGACGGCGCGGGTATAGCGGTCTTGGCCCAGCGCCAGGATCGCCGCCGGCAGGCCGCGCGGGTCGTTGTTGATGGCGTAGCCGAAGAGCAAGAGCTGGACGATCGGCACCGCCAGCATCATCGCGAAGGTGATGCGGTCGCGCCGCATCTGCACGAATTCCTTGGCCAGCATCGCGCCGAGCCGGCGCGGGGAGAACAGCGCGATCATGCCGCCCGCTCCCGCGCATCGCTCATGAACTTGATGAAGACGTCTTCCAGGCTGGTTTCGCCGGGCTCGACCTTGATGCCGGCTTCCCGCTTCAGCGGTTCGAGCGCCGCTTCCAGCTTGCCCCGGTCGGTGCCAACGACATGCAGCGTCGCGCCGAAAGGCGCGACCTGCTCGACCCCGTCGGCCGACGACAGAGCCTTCATCTGGGCGGGCTTCACCGCCCCGTGGACGACATAGGTGACGAGGCCCGAGCCGCGCACCACCTCCTCGACCGTCCCCGTCGCCAGCATACGGCCATAGGCGATGTAGCCGATGCGATGGCAGCGCTCGGCTTCGTCCATGTAATGGGTCGAGACCAGCACGGTCAGGCCGTCACCGGCGAGGCGATGGATCTCGTCCCAGAACTCGCGCCGCGCCTTGGGGTCGACGCCGGCCGTCGGCTCGTCGAGCAGCAGCAGTCTGGGCTGGTGCATGATGCAGGCGGCGAGCGCGAGCCGCTGCTTCCAGCCGCCGGAGAGCGTGCCGGCGAGTTGGTCCTTGCGCGAGGTCAGTCCGAGACCGTCCAGCGTCTTCGCCACCGCCTCCTCGGCGGGCTTCAGCTCGTAGAGCCGTGCGACGAAGGTCAGGTTCTCGGCGATGGTCAGGTCCTCGTAGAACGAGAATCGCTGGGTCATGTAGCCGACCTGGCGCTTGATCGCCGCGCTCTGCGTGCGAACGTCGAGCCCGAGCACGGTGCCCTCCCCGGCATCGGGCCTGAGCAGCCCGCAGATCATCCGGATCGTCGTCGTCTTGCCCGAGCCGTTGGGGCCGAGGAAGCCGACGATCTCGCCGGTCGCAACCGCCAGATCGACATCGTCCACCACCGTGCGCTGGCCGAAGCGCTTGGTCATGCCGTGCACGTCGATGGCGAGGCTCGTGCTCACCGCTGCCCCCGCAAGGTGACATCGACGATCTGCCCCGGCTGCAGCGCCGATTGCGATCCGCCATCCGGCCGCGCCTCGACGAGATAGACGAGCTTCTGGCGTGTCTGCTCCGAATAGATCACCGGCGGCGTGAATTCGGGCTCCGGCGAGACATAGGTCACCGACGCCGTCAGGCCGGGCGCGCAACCGTCGCAGCGGACCTGCAACGGCATGCCGGGCTTCACGCTGGAGATCCAGCTTTCCGGGACATAGAGCATCAGCTTGGCCGCCCCGTCCGGCAGCAGCAGCACGACCGGCGCGCTCGGCCCCGCGAGCTCCCCGACGCGCCGCAGCACGTCGCTGACGCGGCCGGCCGAGGGCGCCACGAGGCGGCGCTGCTCCAGCCGCCAGCGTGCCTGCGCCAGCGTGGCCTTCGCCTGCTCGACCGCGTTCTCGCTCGCCTTGATCTCGTCGGGACGGGCCGGCAACTTCGCGACGGCGAGATTGGCGGCGTTCTGGCGCACGCTCGCGGCGGCGACATCGCGCGCCGTTTCCGCCTGGTCGAAATCGGCCTGGGTCGAGACGCCGCGCCGCAGCAGATCCTGTCGGCGATCCAGCGCCCGCTCGGCCTCGCGCTGCTGCGCCTGGGCCGAGGCAAGGTTGGCCTCGATCACCGCGATCTCTTCCGGCCGCTTGCCGCTGCGCAGGTTGTCGAGCTGCGCCTGGGCCTGCACCAGCCGCGCTTCGCTCTCCCGGAGGCTGTGCTCCGCATCGGTCGTTTCCAGAGCGGCGACGAGCTTGCCGGCCTCGACGCGATCGCCCCGGCGCACGTCGATGTGCTCGATCCGGGCCGTATCGATAGGGCCCATCCGCACATATTCGCCTTCGACATAGCCGGCGATGCGCACCGTATCCGGCGCGCAGGCGCCGAAGGTGGAGGCGATGAAGGCGACCTTGCACAGAAATCCGAGGATCATGGGCGTTCTCCCCGCGCTGCGAGAATCGTGGCGGTGACGGCCGAGCGGATGCTGCCCGCGATCGCCCTCTCCTCCGCCTCGCCAATGCCGCTCCAGCCCATGCGCCGCGTCACCGCAGGGCGCGCCAGGCGGAAATACAGGAGCTGCCCGATCATCGCGAAAACGCCGATGCGGGTGCGTTCGGCCTCCGCCTCCACGCCGGTCGCGGCGGCCCAGAGGCGGCAGAGGCGGCCATGAACCGGCCCGACCAGCCCTTCGTAGAGGATGTCGAAGGCCGGGCTCGGCTCCATCATCTCGCGCACCACGAAGCGGGCGATCGCCTCGCTTTCCGGGTTGCGCACGATGAAGGTCGTCGCGCGACCGACG
>NZ_JBFRDQ010000083.1:0-54550 GCF_052113865.1 Allobosea sp. TAB14
GGGTAAAGGCGATGATCAGCGAGCCGAAGCACATCATCACCACCGAGAGCATCAGCGACAGGCGCCGGCCATAGCGGTCCGCGAGATGGCCGAACAGCCAGCCGCCGACGGGGCGCACGATGAAGCCTGCGGCGAACAGCGTCGCGGCGTTGAGCTGTTGCACAACCGGGTCGGTCGAGGGGAAGAAATGCGGCGCGAAATACAGCGCGAAGGCGGTATAGGCGTAGAAATCATACCACTCGACGAGGTTGCCGACGGAGCCGATGAAGATCGCCTTGATCCTGCGCCGGGCGTCGCTGAGCTCGATCGGGTGCGGGTGGTGCGGCTGTGTCGTGCTGACGTCCGACATGAAGGCCCTCTGAAGCTGGCGGGAGCGTCAGAAGGCAGGACCCGCGGGGATACGGGCCGGAATGCGGTCTGGCGGCCTCCCGAAGGGGCGGCAAGGTTCGCTCTTTATGCGACGGTCTCGCCCATGCGTCCAGCGCCGAGCATGACGATACCCGGCTGCGCGATTTGTCGTCCGCGCATGGAACTTATGTGGATCAGGGCTTGACCAGTTGCGGGCTCAGATTAGGCGCGAGGTTCGGCGCCACGATGCGCACCGTGCGGCGCTCGCCGGTGACGCTGCGCGACTCGCTCTTCAGCCCATCGCGCTTGTCCAGCACCTTCTCGTCGACGATGTCGGGGCCGACGCCGGCCGATTCGGTGCCGGAGGTCGGGGAGTTCTCCGACGGCATCGGCTTCTCGTCCGGCGCGTCCGGGAGCGAGGCCGGGGTCGGCTTCACCGCTTCGGGCGCGCCGCGCCGCTTGGGATCGGGCTTCGGCCGCGAGAGCTCGGCCGCGCGCTGCTCGGTGACGATGACGTCGCCCTTGCGCTTGTCGAGCAGGTATTCGGCGTTCTTCAGCGCCTCCGACCAGCTCTGGCCCTGGCCGCGGCAGGTGCAGGTCGCATCGAAGGAGCGGGTGTATTTGCCGGCATTCGGCAGGGACGAATAGGGCTGGCCGGTCGAGCGCGAGGCCGCGTTCTGGATGTCGCCGCCCGCGCTCATGCCGAAGGCCGTGGTCTCGCTGCCGGGGCAGAGCGCCTGGCACATCTCGTCGGCATTGCCGTTATTGTTGGCGAGCGGGAAGAAATAGCCGTCGCAGCTGCGCACGCAGACGGTCTGGGCGCCGCCGAGGCGCGGCTTTTCCGGCTCGATCACCGGCTGCTCGGGGTCGAGCTCGGGAATCGTCGAATCGACGCTGCCGGGGCCGGGATCACGCCCGAAGATCGTGTCGAAGAAGCCGCGCGGGCGCGCGCCGCAATTGTTGCTGATCGCAGCCGCGAGCTGGGCGCGACGCTGCTCGAGCGCGCCGCCCTGGGCCCTTTGCTGGAGCGCCTCGTACTGCGCCTGCAACTGGCCCATCTGCGCGCGGATGCCGCCGCATTGCGGCGGCGCCTGGCCGCCGAAAAAGAGGAAACCGCCACCGCGCTCGCACCCCATGGCTCGGTACTGGCCGCTTAGCTGGCCGAGCTGCGCGCCGACGCGCTGGGCGGCCTGCGCAGCGCGCGGATCGCCGCCGCTGCGGCCCTGGAGGCTCTGGAGCTCGGCGCGCCATGCGTCGCAGGACGGTGACTGGGCGGTTGCCGTCCCGCTCAAAGCCGCCAGCGCCAGCAGGGCCATGCCGAAGCGTCTGGAAAGTCGCAGCATCATCGCAGGTCGGGTCACGTCATCCACTGTCGGAGCAGGCCGTCGGGCCACAAACTCCTGCCAACAACACCCGCCAAACGCGACGGAACTATGGAGCCCCCGCGTCTCCCGATGCCGAGTCGGCCGAGGTGACGCGGCTTTCGCATGCCACATCCGGGCGCGCGCAGCAATCCGCGGCGAAGGGCGCCGGACAGGTGGTGGAAAACGCGCGCTTCGACTAGAAGCGCGGGGCTGGCGCCGCGATTGCGGCGTCGGCAGCTCCTTTCGTCGCGAGGCCAGCGCCGCTCATGTCCGAATTCCTGCCGCTTCACGAAGCCGTCATCCCGGAGCTGCCGAACTATTATCGCGGCAAGGTCCGCGAGAATTACGATCTGCCGGATGGACGCCGTATCCTGATCTCGACCGACCGGCTCTCCGCCTTCGACCGCGCCATCGCCTCGATCCCGCTGAAGGGGCAGGTGCTGACGCAGACGGCGCGCTACTGGTTCGAGAAGACCGCCGACATCTGCCCGAACCATGTCCTCGAATATCCCGACCCGAATGTCGTCGTCGGCCGGCGCCTCGACATCCTGCCGGTCGAGATGGTGGTGCGCGGCTATCTCGCCGGCACGACCGGCACCTCGATCCTGACCATGTACAAGCAGGGCCGGCGCGAGATGTACGGCATGACGCTGCCGGACGGCTTGCGCGACAACGAGGCCCTGCCGCAGCCGATCATCACCCCGACCAGCAAGGCCTTCGACGGCGGTCATGACGAGCCGCTTTCGGCCGGCCAGATCGTCGGGAGCGGCCTGCTGACGCAGAAGCAATGGGACACCGTCTCAGGCACCCGCAGGAGCGGATCAAGCGCAATCTCGCGCGGTATTTCTGAGGGTTTTCGGCCTGGATTTTATGCTGGTCATCCCGGGCGACCGAAGGGAGACCCGGGATCCATGCCTGAGCCCTTGCCGGAGGCGTTCCGGCAAGGATCCCGGATCTGCGCGGCTTCGCCGCTTGTCCGGGATGACGGCGCGACGTGTGATGGGTCCGGGATGCCCCTACGACCCGTCTTCCTCGCGATAATTCCCGGCGAGCAGGCGGCCGCGCTCGGTCAGGGTCGAGAGCACGCGCTCGAACACCTTGATCTCCTCGGGCGCGATGCCTTCGATCCAGCGCGCCTCGAAGCCGAGCGCCAGCGGCACGATCTGGTCGTAGATCCGCTTGCCGGCCGGCGTCAGGGTCACGAAGGATTCGCGCCGGTCCTGCCGGTTCTCGGCGCGCGAGACGAGGCCGCGCTTCTCCAGCTCGGTGACGGCGCGCGAGACCTTGGTCTTGTGCATCTGGGCGAGCTCGCCGATGTCGCGCGAGGTCAGCTTGCCGAACTCGCCGAGCTGCGCCACCACGCGCCATTCCGGGATGCCGATGCCGAAATGCTCGCCATAGATCCGGCCGAGCGCGCGGCCGCCCAGCGTGCCGACGACATTCAGGCGATAGGGCAAGAAGCGCTCCAGCCGGAGCATCTGGTCCTGGAGCGAGGGCGAGGTTTTCTCTGACATGGGCGGCTGTGTAGCTGGTTCCGGAGAGGCCGGCGAGCCGGTGCGGCTGCCATCAGCAGGAGAGGGCCACAACCATACAGTCGAAAGACGATGCTGTCGCGTGGCGGTGGCCGCGTCGGTCGCGCCGGTGAAGGAGCAACGCGGCTCCTGCCTCGAACGCGCGGCGATCCGAGCCGGAGGCGTGGTAGAATTGCGGCCTGCCGCTCGGATACGTTGCCGTCGGGGAAACGCGCGAAACAGGTCAGCATGGCGAGCATCTCGAGAACCGGTCCGGATGCGAGGGTATCGATGACGCGGCGATGGGCCCGGCACTGGCTGTGCTCCTGCCGTGAGTTTCCGGCCCGTGCCCTGGCCGTGCTCGATCGCCGGGAGGACGATCCGGGACGGACGATTCATGAATTCCGCCGCCTGATGAAGGCGTGGCGAGCGTTGCTGAAGCTTGCTCCCGCCGAGCTGGCCGAGGAGGGGAAGGCGGTCCGCGGGGCTGTCGGCGGCTTGCGCCGCGGCTTCGGCATCGCCCGTGACACGGCGGTCGTCGCCAAGGTGCTCAGTGCGCTCTGTCCCGACCATGCCTCCGAGGACGACGCGCAGGATGCAGCCGCGGTGCTGCTGGCCGAGCAGGGAGACGCCGTCCGCGACGAGCTCCGGCGCCTGTCGGCCGAGATGGCGCGCTGGTCCGTGTCGAACGAGACGGGCGACTTTCTGGTCCGGGCCTTCCGGCGCAGCTATCGGCTGGCACGGCGCCATGGGCGCCGCGATCCACGCCGGATGGACGCGGAGCATCTGCACGACTGGCGAAGCATGATCGTCGATCTGAGCTATCAGCTCAGCTTCTTCGCGCCGGCCGATCCGGCACGGCTCGGGCGGCTGGCCAAGGCGGCGGAGCGCCTGCGCTCACGGCTCGGCAATGCGATCGACCTCGGCATGGTCCGTGCGCATCTCGCCGAAAGGCCGGCGCTGGACGGCCTCGATGCGCTTGCGCAGGAGATCCCGCGCAAGATCGCCAAACAGTGCCGCAAGGCGGCGAAACTGGCTAAGCGCCTTCTCGCTCGCCGCCCCAGGCGTGCCGGCGCCGATCTGCGCGAGGCGATGGAGCACCGGCCGCCGAGGCGGACCAGCTTCGGCTGATCCGTTCCGGGCGACGGGCGGGGATGGCGCCGGCGCGCCTCAGCGCGCCTTCAGCCGGTTCATGAACGAGTCGTAGGAGAGCTCCGCGATCTGCCACCAGAGCAGGTTCTCGCCGCGGAAGGCGACCATCGAATCGTAGCCCTTCTTGAAGTCCGGGCTCTTGGCGCTGGTTTCGGCGTAGTATTCCTCGGCCGCCTTCAGGGCTGCCTCCATGACCGGCAGGGGGAAGGCCCGCAATTGCGCGCCCTGCGCGACGAGCCGGCGCAGCCCGCCCGGGTTCACATAGTCGTATTTCGCCAGCATCCAGTTGTTCGCCGCCTCGCAGGCGTGCTGGACGATGGCCTGATAGGGCTTCGGCAGCTTGGCCCAGGCCTCCTTGCCGATGATCAGATGCAGCATGGCGCCGCCCTCCCACCAGCCGGGATAGTAATAATACTTGGCGACGCGGATGAAGCCGAGCTTCTCGTCGTCATAGGGGCCGACGAACTCGGCCGCGTCGATCGAGCCGCGCTCCAGCGCCGGATAGACGTCTCCCGGCGCGATCTGCGTCGGCACCACGCCGAGCTTGGACAGCACGGCSCCGCCCATGCCGCCGATGCGGAAYTTCAGSCCCTTGAGATCGTCGACGCCCTTGAGCTCGTTGCGGAAGAAGCCGCCCATCTGGGTGCCGGAGTTGCCGCAGGGGATGGAATAGGCGTTGAAGCGGTCGAGCACGCCGTTCACGATCTGCTCGCCGCCGCCGAAATACCACCAGCTATGCTGCTGGCGGGCGTTGAGGCCGAAGGGGATGCCGGTGCCGAGCCCCAGCGTCGGGTCCTTGCCGATATAGTAATAGGTCGGCGAATGCGCGCATTCGACTGTGCCGGAGGAGACGGCGTCGAGCGCCTGCAATCCGGGCACGATCTCGCCCGGCGCGAAGACCTGGATCTCGAATTGGCCGTCGGTGGCGTCGGAGACGTATTTCGCGAATTGCTGCGCCGTGCCGAAGGCTGTTCACAAGGCTTGTTGCGTCTTTATTGGCGCGTCCGGGAAGGAATGAAAAGAGATGAAGCTTGCCTCCCTCTCGCATGGCCGCGAAGGCCGCCTCGTCGTGGTTTCCGCAGACCTGACGCGTGCGACCGACGCCTTTCCGGTCGTCGCCACCCTGCAGGCGGCGCTGGACGATTGGGAGCGCCTCGCGCCCCGGCTCGCCGATCTCGCCGAGGGGCTGGAGCACGGCTCGGTACCGTCCTTCCGTTTCCACGAGCATGATTGCGCCGCGCCCCTGCCGCGCGCCTTCCAGTGGCTCGACGGTTCGGCCTATGTGAATCACGTCGAACTCGCCCGGAAGGCGCGGGGCGCGGCCATGCCGGACAATTTCTGGACCGACCCGCTGATGTATCAGGGCGGGAGCGATGCGCCGCTCGCCCCGCGCGCGCCGATCCACGCCCGCAGCGAGGAGGACGGYATCGAYTTCGAGGCCGAGATCGCSGTSATCACSGGCGAYGTKCCGATGGGCGCGACGCGCGAGCAGGCGCTCGCCGCCATCCGCCTCGTCATGCTCGCAAACGACGTGAGCCTGCGGAATCGGATTCCGAGCGAATTGGCGAAAGGCTTTGGATTCATTCAATCAAAGCCGTCCACCTCCTTCTCGCCGGTCGCCGTCACGCCCGGCGCGCTCGGCTCGGCCTGGCGCGACGGCAAGCTGCATCGTCCGCTCCTGGCCCAGCTCAACGGCGCGCCCTTCGGCAGGCCGGACGCCGGCACCGACATGACCTTCGATTTCGGCACGCTCATCGCCCATGCGGCGGCGACGCGCCGGCTTTCGGCCGGCACGATCATCGGCTCCGGCACCGTCTCGAACCGCGATGCCGATGGCGGGCCGGGCAAGCCGGTGGCAGAGGGCGGGGTGGGCTATGCCTGCATCGCCGAGCAGCGCATGGTCGAGACGCTCCGCCATGGCGAACCGAAGACGTCCTTCCTGCGTTTCGGCGATACGGTCCGCATCGAGATGAAGGACGCCGACGGCCATTCGATCTTCGGCGCCATCGAGCAGGAGGTCCTGCCGCATGACTGAGGCGGGTTTCGGCCGGCGCGGGGCGCTTGCCGCCCATTGCCGCAAGATGGCCCATAACAACGCCTGGGCGAACTGGCGGCTGCTCACGGCCTGCGCGCAACTCAGCGATGCGGATTTCAAGGCGCAGCGGACGAGCTTCTTTCCCTCGCTGCACGAGACGCTGAACCACAATCTGATGGTCGATCTCTATTATATCGACGCGCTCGAACGCGGCGGCCTCGGCCGGCTGGTCTTCGAGCGCTTCCGGCCCTTCGACATGGCGCAGCTCCTTCCGGCCCAGGCGGCCGCAGACCGGCGGCTGATCGCCTTCTGCGACGGCTTGAGCGACGACATGCTCGCAACCACCGTCACGACGGACCGCGGCGAGCACGGACAGGTCGAGGAGCGTGTCGACGATCTGCTGGCGCATCTCTTCCAGCACCAGATCCATCATCGCGGCCAGGCCCATGCCATGCTGGCCGGCACCGCCGTCGCGCCGCCGCAGCTCGACGAATATTTCCTGCGCTACGATTCGCAGCAGACCCGCGTCGAATTGCGCCGCCTCGATCTCGCCCCACCCGAAGAGCTGCTCTGACACCCGCCCGCAGCTCCAGCTTGTTGGCGGGCAAGACGCCGGATAACCTGCGCCGCGAAACACCGCCCGCCGCGAGAGCCGAGACGCCATGATCGACCCCGTGCCGCTCTATTCCACAGCGATCCCGCTGGCCTTCTTCGTCTGGGGGCCGCTTCTCGTCGTGGTGCTGTTCTGGCTCGTCGGCTTCTGGTCGAACCGTCAGGGCGTGCCGCGCATGCTGGAGAGCGACTGGAACGGCTACAATGTCGCCGATGTCGAGAAGCTCTTTGGGCTCTATGGCGAGACGACGCGAGCACGCTACCGCAACCGGGTGCTGCCCGCCGATGTCGCCTTCGCCTTCGTCTACGCCATCGTCGGAGCCATCCTGATCGCGGGGCTCGCGATGCGCGGGCAGCCCTGGTGGGTCGCGGCGCTCTGCGGCGGCGGCTGGCTCCTCGGCGGGCTCTGTGACGTGGCCGAGAATCTGGCGGTGGCCCGTCTTCTCGACAGATATCCCCGCGTCGAGGCCGGCGATGTCGCTTTCGCCAGCAGGATGACGCGGCTGAAGCTGGTCTTCTTCTCGCTCGGCATCATCGGCGCGCTGGTTGCCGCCTATCTTGTCTTCAAGCCGCTGGCGGCGTGACCATGCGGCGCTGGCTACGCTTCCTGCCGATCCTCGTCGCTCTCGCATCCCCGGCTGCGGCCGACGAGGTCTACAAGCGCTGCATCGACGATTCGGATGGCACCAATCCGGCCTGGGGCGCCTGCGGCGGCGAATGGGTCGCGCGCGAGGACGCCAAGCTCAACGCGACCTGGAAACGGCTCTACGGGGCGAGCGAGCCGAACACGAAGAAGGACCTGCTCGAGGAGCAGCGCGCCTGGAACGCCTTCAAGGAGAAATCCTGCAGGTTCTACGGCAATGGCGATTTCGGGCGGGAAGGGCAGGTCCTGCATTTTCCGGCCTGCCGCGCGGAGGTCATCGCCCGGCGTACCGAGGCGCTGAAACGCTATGAGGCCGGGCCCTGACGCCGCTCGGGGCGCCCGAGGCGCAGCCGGGTCGCGACCACAGGTGGCGTGCCGATCAGGAACGCGGCCCGAGTTGGTGCCGGCTCGAAACCCAGCCGGGCTGCAAGCCGCAGCGACGCCGCATTCTCCGGATGGGTGGTAATGAGGATCTCCGGCAGGGCGAGGGCCTCGAAACCATGGCGCAGCAGGCAGGCGGCCGCTTCCCGGGCATAGCCCTTGCCCCAATGCCGCGTGTCGAACCGATAGCTCAACTGGGCGACGTCCACGGCATCGCCGTCGGGAATCAACCCGACATAGCCGGTGAAATCTGCCGGATCGATCTTGGCGAAGACCGACCAATAGCCGAGGCCGCGTGAGACATGGGTGAAGCTGCGCGCGGCGACGGCGTCCCGTCCCATCGCCGGGTCGTCGATCGAGGCGATATGGCGCATCACCTGCGGATCGGCGTTCATCCGGGCGATGGCATCGAGATCGTCAAGCCGGCGCGGCCGCAGCAGTAATCTTTCGCTTTCCAGCTCGGGTAGCATCGGTCGCCTTTGCTTTGATGCGGGGGCGGCTGCAGAACTCTGGTGCGCCGGCGCGGGGCTTCCCATATCCTGCCGGGCGCCGAACCGAAACGCGCCGGGAGAATGGGAATGTTGCTTCGTCGTTGGATCCTGGCTGCGTTGGCCGTTGCTCTGTCCGGGGCGTTCGTGGCGCCGGCCATGGCGCAGGARGACCTGATCTTCARGAAATCGACSGTCTGGAAGRYGCTGACGCCGRACGACAAGCTCGCCGTCTAYGGCGTCGACGATCCGMTCGTCGAGGGTGTRGCCTGCCATTACACCGTGCCGGAGAAGGGCGGCGTCAAGGGCATGTTCGGTGTGGCCGAGGAGGTCTCGGAGGTTTCGCTGGCCTGCCGGCAGATCGGGCCGATCAAGTTTAAGGAGAAGGCCGAGCAGGGCGATGTCGTCTTCCGCGAGCGCCGCTCGCTGATCTGGAAGAAGATGCAGATCGTGCGCGGCTGCGACGCCAAGCGCAATGTGCTGGTCTATCTGGTCTATTCGGACAAGCTCATCGACGGCTCGCCGCAGAATTCGACCTCGACCGTGCCGATCATGCCCTGGGGCAATACCGGCGAGGCGCCGAAATGCAGCGACTGGATCCGGTAGGCGAGGGGATTACTCGCCGCAGGTGATGCTGAGCGGCTGCTCGGCGGCTGCCGCCGGGGTCGGCTTGGTCACCGTGCCGGTGAAATCGGCACGGTCGGCGATGCCGAAGGTCACGGCCTTGCCGAAGCCCTGCGATTCGCACCAGGCATTGGCGACGATCTTGCCGCATTCCGACCGGGTCGAGATGCAGTCGGCGACGCCGTAGCCGTCGCTGGCGGGAATCAGGAAGGTGCGCTGTTCGCTGGGGGCGGCGGCGGGGCGGCTCATCGGCATGATCGAGAGCGAGATGCCGGCGACGGCGATCCCGAGCAGTCCGACGAAAGCCACGGCGCGGCGCATGGGGTGAGATTCCTGAGGGCGACGGGCGGGAAACCCCGAGAATCGGGAGGATGGTTCCGGCCGGTTAAATTTGCGTGAATGGCGGCGGCGATGTTGCGGCGCAGCAAGTCGGGCGCCCTCTTGACGGAAAGCGCGCGGACAGGCAATCACTTTTCCCATGACGCGAGCCGCCATCAACAGCCCTTGCATTATTTGCCGCTAGCTTTCGCTGGCCGGCTGCTCACGTCCTCGTCCTGAAAACGAACAGACAAAAGCGCCCCGGCCAGCGGCCAGGCTGTTTCTTGTCTTCTGTCGTTTCGTTCGTTCCAGGATTTGCCCCCGATGTCGCCGACCCTGAGGCTCTACAACACGCTGACGCGGACGAAGGAGGATTTCGCTCCGGTCGATCCGCAGAACGTGCGCATGTATGTCTGCGGCCCGACGGTCTACGACTACGCCCATATCGGCAATGCCCGCCCGGTCATCGTCTTCGACGTGCTCTACCGGCTGCTGCGGCACGTCTACGGGCCCGAGCACGTCACCTATGCCCGCAACCTCACCGACGTCGATGACAAGATCAACGCCCGTGCGGCGCGCGACTTCCCCGGTCTGCCGCTGAACGAGGCGATCGCGAAGGTCACCGCGACCACCACGGCGCAGTTCCATCATGATGTCGACGCGCTCGGCAATCTGCGCCCGACGAGCGAGCCGCGCGCCACCGAGCATATCGAGGAGATGCAGGCGATCATCCATCGGCTGATCGCGCGCGGCGTCGCCTATGTCGCCGAGGAGCATGTGCTGTTCCACGTTCCGGCGGTGACGCATCTGGCGAAGGCGCCGAAATACGGTTCGCTCGCCCGCCGCTCCCTCGACGAGATGGTCGCCGGCGCGCGCGTCGATGTGGCCCCTTACAAGCGCGATCCGATGGATTTCGTGCTCTGGAAGCCGAGCCGCGAGGGTATCGATCCCGGCTGGCTCTGGCCGAACGGCGCGCCGGAGGGGATCACCCGTCCCGGCCGCCCGGGCTGGCACATCGAATGCTCTGCCATGTCGATGGCGAAGCTGCTCGCGCCCTTCGGCGGCGGCTTGTCATGCGACGATCCGGCGAAGAACGTCTTCGACATCCATGGCGGCGGCATCGACCTCGTCTTCCCGCACCATGAGAACGAGATCGCCCAGTCCTGCTGCGCCTTCGGCGGCGGGGAGGGGGCGCCGCGCATGGCCAATATCTGGATGCATAACGGCTTCCTGCAGGTCGAGGGCGAGAAGATGTCGAAATCCCTCGGCAACTTCGTCACGATCAACGAACTGCTGGCGACGGAAACCTTCGGCGGCCGCAAATGGCCGGGCGAGGTGCTGCGCCTCGCGATGCTGAAGACGCATTACCGCCAGCCGATCGACTGGACGGTGAAGGCGCTGGAGGAGGCGGAGAAGACGCTGCAGGACTGGGCGGGAGCCGCACAGGGTGTGGCAGCTTCCCAGCCTTCCGTCGAACTGCTCGACGCGCTGGCCGACGATCTCAACACCGCCCGTGTGCTGGCCGAGCTCCACGCGCTCCGCAAGTCCGATGATCTGCCGGCGCTGCTGGCGGGCCTCGATCTGCTCGGCATCAAGCTGCCAGAGCTGGCAAAACCTGTTGCCGTCGCGCCGGAGGTCGAGCGCCTGATCGCCGCCCGTCTCGACGCCCGCCGCACGAAAAACTTCGCCGAATCCGATCGCATCCGCGACGAACTCGCCGCCATGGGCATCGCGCTCAAGGACGGCAAGGACCCGGCCACCGGCGAGCCGACGACCACCTGGGAGGTGAAGCGATGAGCCCGAAGATCCGTCCTGCCGGCTCGCTGTCGCTCGCCATCAAGCTCGTCATGCTGGCCATGGTCGTGCCGCGCGTCGTTCGCTTCAAGCTGAGGCGCGGGCGATGAGCCAGATCACCGAACGCTGCCGCATCCATCTCTTCGACACGACGCTGCGCGACGGCGCGCAGACCACCGGCGTCGACTTCTCGCTCGACGACAAGCGCGCCGTCGCCGCCCTGCTCGACCGGCTCGGCRTCGAYTAYGTCGAGGGCGGCTATCCCGGSGCSAACCCGCTCGAYACCGCCTTCTTCGMGGAGAAGSCGACKWMGMAGGCSAARTTCGCYGCCTTCGGCATGACCAAGCGGGCAGGGCGCTCGGCCGCCAACGATCCCGGCATCGCCGCGCTGCTGGCGGCGAAGGCCGACGCGATCGTTTTCGTCGCCAAGGCCTGGGACTACCATGTCCATGTCGCGCTCGAGATTTCGCTGGAGGACAACCTTGCCGGTATCCGCGAGAGCGTCGAGGCGGCGAGGGCCGCTGGCCGCGAGGTGATGCTCGATTGCGAGCATTTCTTCGACGGCTACAAGGCCAACCCCGATTATGCGCTCGCCTGCGCCCGCGCGGCCTATGAGGCCGGTGCCAGCTGGGTCGTGCTCTGCGACACCAATGGCGGCACGCTGCCCGACGAGATCGGGGCTATCGTGCGCGAGGTCGCCAAGGTCGTGCCGGGCGACCATCTCGGCATCCATGCTCATGACGATTGCGGCTGTGCCGTCGCCAATTCGCTGGCGGCGGTCGAGGCCGGAGTGCGCCAGATCCAGGGCACGCTGAACGGGCTGGGCGAGCGCTGCGGCAATGCCAATCTCGTCACGCTGATCGGTGCGCTGAAGCTGAAGGAGCGCTATCGCGAGCGCTTCGCGCTCGGCATCGACGAGAGCCAGCTCGCCGATCTCGCCCATGTCTCCCGCGCCCTCGATGAGATGCTGAACCGCGCGCCGAACCGCCACGCGCCCTTCGTCGGCGCCTCGGCCTTCGCCACCAAGGCCGGCATCCACGCCTCCGCCGTGCTGAAGGATCCGCGCACCTATGAGCATGTTCTGCCCGAGGCGGTCGGCAACACCCGCAAGGTGCTGATTTCTGACCAGGGTGGCAAGTCGAACCTCGTGGCGGAGCTGGAACGGATCGGCCTGACGCTCGGCCGCGACGATCCCCGGCTCAACCGCGTACTGCAGGAGGTCAAGGACAAGGAGGCGCAGGGCTATGCCTTCGAGGGCGCCGACGCCTCCTTCTTCCTGCTCGCCAAGCGCATTCTGGGCGAGCTCCCGGCCTATTTCGAGATCGAGCGCTTCACGGCCAATGTCGAGCGCCGCTACAACGCGCTGGGCGAGCTCGTCACCTTCTCCGAGGCGATCGTCAAGGTGAAGGTCGGCGACGACGTGCTGATCTCGGTCGCCGAAAGCGTGCTCGGACCGGTCAACGCGCTCGATCTCGCGCTGCGCAAGGATCTCGGCCGCTACCAGTCGCTGATCGGCGGCCTCAGGCTGGTGGATTACAAGGTCCGCGTCTTCCAGGGCGGCACGGACGCCGTCACCCGTGTGCTGATCGAATCCGGCGACGAAACCGGCGAGCGCTGGACCACGGTCGGCGTCAGCGCGAACATCATCGACGCCTCGTTCCAGGCGCTGGTGGATTCGATCACCTACAAGCTGGTCAGGGCCGGCGCGACGGCGTGACGCCCTGCGCCGTCATGCTCGGGCCTGACCCGAGCATCTCTTGCGAGAGGAGGCTCTAGAACCTCATCGTCCGGAGATTCTCGGGTCTGCACTTCGCTTCGCCCGAGAATGACGGTCCCCGGGAGGTCACTCCGTCAGACGGATCACGCGGTCCTTGCACAGATCCATGTCGGCGTCGCTCGTGGCTTCGTCGTCGAACTGCGCCTGCACCGTATAGCTGCAGCCCTGCGGCTTGTTGAGCTTGAGCGCGACGCTCTTGCCGGGCGCCAGCGGCTTGGCGAGCTTCGCCACGAGCCGGGGCTGGTCGCCCGCCGTCGCGATCGCGAAATTGCTCAAGGGCACCGTGCGCTGATTGGTGATGGTGATCTGCGGATGAGGCCGCGTGGCCTGCGCCGCGGCCGGCAGGGCGAGGCCGAGAGCAGCCCCTAAACCCAGCCCGATCACTGCAAGATTGCGGAATACCATGGTCATGTCTCCCCATTTGAGAGCGTTGAGCGCTCTTTCGCGAGGAGACATTCCCCGTTCGACGAGAACAAGGCAACTCCGGGGCGCCAGTTTACGCGGGCGCCTCGCTTCTGCCGGTTCGCAACAGCCTCCAGGCGCAATGCCCCCCTTGCAACAAGCCGCATGCACGGACGCGGAATTGCGCCTATATGGGCCGCATAAACTGGAATCGCTCGAAAATGTCCGTGCCCGCAGCGCCGTCCCCGGTGCCGAGCCTCGCTCGTTCCGTCGTCATCAAGCCGGGCTCCGGCTTCATCGCCACCTTCCGTGCGCTCTGGCCCTATCTCTGGCCGGCGGAAAGGGCCGATCTGCGAGGGCGCGTCGTCGCGGCCTTCGGGCTGATGCTGATCGGGCGCCTGATCCTGATGGGCGTGCCCTTCAGCTTCAAATGGATCACCGACGCGCTGGCCCAGACCCATTCCAGCGTCGAGAACTGGCTGCCCTGGCTCGTCGGCGCGCCGCTGGCGCTGACGGTGCTCTACGGTCTGGCGCGGGTCGGCTCCTCCGCCTTCGTGCAGATGCGCGACGCGATCTTCGCCCCGGTCTTCATGCATGCGGTGCGCACGCTGGCGCTCCAGACCTTCGGGCACCTGCATTATCTCTCGCTGCGCTTCCATCTCGAGCGCAAGACGGGCGGGCTGACGCGCGTGCTGGAACGGGGCCGCAACGGCATCGAGGAGATGGTCCGGCTCGGCCTCAACCAGCTCGTGCCGGTCATCGTCGAGGTCGCGCTGATCATCGCCGTGCTGCTCGCGCTGTTCGACTGGCGCTATGTCGCGGTGCTGGTCGCGATGGTCGTCGCCTACATGACCTACACCATCAAGGCGACCGAGTGGCGTATCGCCATCCGCTCGGCGATGAACGAATCCGATACCGACGCCAATTCCAAGGCGATCGACTCGCTCTTGAACTACGAGACGGTGAAGTATTTCGGCGCCGAGGCGCGTGAGACCGCACGCTACGACGTGGCGATGGCGCGCTATGAGCGCAATTCGATCAAGTCCTACACCTCGCTCGCCTTGCTGAATTTCGGCCAGGCCACGATCTTCGCCGTCGGGCTGACGCTGTCGATGCTGATGGCGGTGCGCGGCTTCCAGGCTGGCACCAACACGGTCGGCGATCTCGTGCTGATCAACTCCATGTTGATTCAGCTCTATCTGCCGCTGAACTTCATGGGCACCGTCTATCGCGAGATCAAGCAGGCGACGCTCGACATCGCCGAGATGTTCTCCCTCATCGGCCGCGATCCCGAGATTCAGGACAAGCCGGGCGCGCTGCCGTTGCAGGTGCCGGCCGGCGAGGTCGTCTTCGACAACGTGCATTTCGCCTATGTGCCGGAGCGGCCGATCCTGCGCGGCATTTCCTTCAAGGTTCCGCCCGGCCGCACCGTCGCCATCGTCGGCCCCTCCGGCGCCGGCAAATCGACGATCTCGCGGCTGCTCTTCCGTTTCTACGAGCCGCAGAAAGGCCGCATCCTCATCGACGGCCAGCCCATCGCCGATATCCAGCAGGTCAGCCTGCGCGCCGCCATCGGCATGGTCCCGCAGGACACGGTTCTGTTCAACGATACCATCGAATACAACATCCGCTACGGCCGCCCCGAGGCGACGATGGAGGAGGTCGAGGACGCTGCCCGCCTCGCCCAGATCGACCGCTTCATCCGCACCTTGCCGGAGGGGTACGCCACCTCCGTCGGCGAGCGCGGCCTCAAGCTCTCCGGCGGCGAGAAGCAGCGCGTCGCCATCGCCCGCACCATCCTGAAGGGACCGCCGGTGCTCGTCCTCGACGAGGCGACCTCGGCGCTCGATTCCTTCACCGAGAAGGAGATCCAGGACGCGCTCGACCGGGTGAGCGAGGGGCGCACCACGCTGGTCATCGCGCACCGGCTCTCCACGGTGGTCAATGCGGACGAGATCATCGTGCTCGACAAGGGCGTCATCGTCGAGCGCGGCCATCACCGCGACCTGCTSGCGGCGGAYGGCGTCTATGCKGCGATSTGGAACCGYCAGCGCSAGGTCGACGAGGCCAAGGCGACCCTCCAACGCGCGACGCAGGAAGAAGGCGAGAGCGTCAGGGTCACGCTGGCGCAGTGACGGCTCGGGCCGGTCCGGCGCGGCAGGCTCGCCTTTCGATCGGCCCCGATGACATCGGCGCGGAGTGGCGTCGCGGGCCGGTTTCGGTCATGATGCGCCTCGGGAAGCAGCATCGAGCGGCTTGGGGGCTGTCATGTTCGATCCGACGACACTGGTTGGCTTTCATACTTGGTTGAGCCTGATCGCCATCGTCGCCGGCTTCCCGGTGACGGCGGGGTTGTTGAAGGGTCACACCAAACCCGGCTGGACCGGAATCTTCCTGTCGACCGCCTTCGCCACGAGCGCGACGGGCTTCGCCTTTCCGGTCAGCGGCATCCTCCCGTCGCATATCGTCGGCGCGATCTCGCTGGTGCTGATCGTCGTGGCGGGCGTCGCGCTTTACGCGAAGATGCTCGAAGGAGCGTGGCGGCGGATCTATGCGATCACGGCCGTGCTCGCCTTCTATCTTCTGATGTTCGTCCTGGTCGCTCAGCTCTTCCTCAAGCTGCCGGCGCTGCATGCGCTCGCTCCGACCGGCTCCGAGCCGCCCTTCGCCATCGCGCAGGGCATCCTGCTTGTCGTCTTCGCCTGGCTGACCTGGCAGGCGGCGCGGCGCTTCAATCAGGTCTGGCACCCCGCGCATTGAGTGCCGGGCCGCCCGGCATTTCGTCTTTCCGGGGATGAAGGGGGCCGCGCCGGAGCGCCGCGGCCTTCCGCTCTTTCCCTCGCGGCGGGAAGGCCCTAAATCAGCGCAGCGCCCGCGCTGGCTTCCCAGCGCTGCGGCAAGCCCATTCCCGCGTGCCTCGCGCCGCCAAGAACAGCGGAACTCTCCATGTCCCTCGTCGATTCCGTCCGCAAGGTGATCGTGCCCATCCACAAGGAGGGCTATGTCTTCATCGCGATCGGGCTGGTGGCGACCATCATCCTCGCCAATCTCTGGTCGCCCTTCGGCTGGATCGGCGCGATCGTCACCGTCTGGATCTGCTATTTCTTCCGCGATCCCGTCCGCATCACGCCGCAGCGCGAAGGGCTGGTGATTTCGCCGGCCGACGGCCGCGTCAGCCAGATCGCCACGGCCCTGCCGCCGCCGGAACTCGACCTGCCGGCCGAGCCGATGACCCGCGTCTCGATCTTCATGAACGTCTTCGACTGCCATGTGAATCGCAGCCCCGTGCCCGGCCGCCTCCTGAAGATGGCCTATACGCCCGGCCTCTTCCTGAATGCCGAGCTCGACAAGGCGAGCGATGACAACGAGCGCAACGCGCTGGCGATCGAGACGCCGGCCGGTACCATCGCCGTCGTCCAGATCGCCGGATTGATCGCGCGGCGGATCGTGCCCTTCGTCAAGGAAGGCGACGTGCTGGCGACCGGCGAGCGCTTCGGCCTCATCCGCTTCGGCTCGCGCGTCGACGTCTATCTGCCTGCCCATGTCGTGCCGCTGGTCGGCGAGGGGCAGACGGCGATCGCCGGCGAGACCGTGCTGGCCGATCTTYCCGGCAACGAGGCCATCCTGCGGACGTTCCGCGGAATCTGACCGGCAGTGAACCGCGTCATTCTCGGGCGCCCGCAGGGGGACCCGGGAATCTCCAGGCGGTAAGGGATCAGGAGACTCCAGAGCCCCGTCGGTTCGAGATGCTCGGGTCAAGCCCGAGCATGACGCCGTTGATGCCGTTATCTCCCCGCCTAGCTTCCGCCTGCAAAACCGCGTATTTCGGCTCGCATGAGCGACCTCTTTCCTCCCTTCGAGCCCGAGCGCCTCGAGCCGAAGCGCGCGCGTTTCAAATCGATCCCGTTCCGGCTGATCGCGCCGAACCTCGTCACGCTGCTGGCGCTTTGCCTCGGCCTGACGGCGATGCGCCTCGTGGTCGAGGGCAAGCTCGAGACCGCGACGATCTGCATCCTGATCGCGGCGGCGCTCGACGGCATCGACGGCCGTCTCGCGCGCATGCTCAAGGGCACCTCCCGCTTCGGCGCCGAGCTCGATTCGCTCTCGGATTTCGTGAATTTCGGCGTCGCCACCGGCTATGTGCTGTGGATCTTCGTCCTGCACGACCTGAAATCCTTCGGCTGGATCATCGTGCTGACGCTGGCCTGTGCCATGGCGCTCAGGCTCGCGCGCTTCAACGTGATGATCGACGATCCCAACCGGCCCGACTGGCAGAAGAACTTCTTCGTCGGCATGCCGGCCCCGGCCGGCGCCATCACCGCCATGCTGCCGGTCTATTTGCAGGCGATCGGCGTTCCGGTGCAGGAATACGGAGCGCCTTTCGTCGGGCTCTACATCCTCTTCATCGCCTTCCTGACGATCTCGCGCATCCCCTGCTATGCGGGCAAGACGCTGGGTGCGCGCATTCCGCGCGACATGGTGCTGCCGATCTTCGTCGCGGTCGTGGTGGTCGCGGGGCTGCTCTTCGCCTACACCTTCGAGGTGCTGACGCTGGTGGTGGTCGCCTATCTCGCGCTGATCCCGCTCAGTGTCGCCCGGTACCGCAAGCTCGAGCGCGAGCATGCCGCGTCAGCGACCCTGCCGGAGGAGACGCCGGAAAGCGCCGCCTGACGGATAGTATCTGCTAGGCTGATAGCTCTAACGACGCCGGCCGGTCAGCCGGGCCGCGTTGGCGCGGGTGCGGCGGGCGAAAGGCTCGAGCGTGCTGTTCGCCACCTTGGCAGCGGCCTCGCTCAGATCGATCTGCGCCAGCGGGTTCAGCGCCAGGCCCCACCAGAACATCGTGGCGGCGCAACTCGCGGCGAAGCTGCTTTCCACCACCGCCGACACTTTCTCGACCACGGCCTTCGTCGCCTCGCGCTGGCCCGACGAATCGCCGAGAGCACCCTTCATCAGGATCGGCATCCGCATGGCGATGGTGAGCCCGGCCTCGGCCTGCATCGCCAGGACGCGCGTGGCGAGCGCCTGCGCCTCCACCCCCGCCGGGGCGGCGGGGCGCAATGGCTTGCGCGATGTTGGCATGAGGCGAACTCCGGAGAATAGGGCCGAGAGGCGGTGGAGCATCGGTGAAGGGCGCGTAGTGTGGCGCGGCCGGAGGCGCTTGGCAATGGCTGGTATACCAGCCGTCCAGCCCGTTATCTGTGCAGATCGCGGATGGCGCGCAAACGACGACCCACCCGCCGGCGCATCGCCGCAAGGGTTTCGGATTTATTAGCGCGCCGAAATACTCTAAAGCCTGAGACATCCGACCGTCATCGTCATCCGATCGTCCTGCAAACCGGAATGTGGCCGAGCCGCCCTTGAGTTTCTTTTCCCCGCCCAAACAACCTGGCTGGCGGCCGATGCTGGTGCTGGCCTCGGCCTCGCCCCGGCGGCTCGCTTTGCTCGAACAGGCCGGCCTTAAGCCCGATGCGCTGCTGCCGGCCGATCTCGACGAGACGCCCCACAAATCCGAGCGTCCGCGCGATCTCGCCCGCCGCCTCGCCCGCGAGAAGGCGGAAGCCGCGCGGGAGGGCGCAAAGGCGCGCGCCGACCTCGAAGGCTGCTACATCGTCGCGGCCGACACCGTCGTCGCCGTCGGCCGGCGCATCCTGCCCAAGGCCGAGATCGTCGACGAGGCCGCCGCCTGCCTGCGCCTGCTCTCGGGCCGTGCCCACCGCGTCTATACCGGCGTGGCGCTGGTCACGCCCTCGGGCGCGATTCGGGACCGGATCGTCGAGACGCGGCTGCGCTTCAAGCGTCTGTCGACCGAGGATATCGAGCATTATCTCGCCTCCGGCGAATGGCGCGGCAAGGCGGGCGGCTATGCCATCCAGGGCATTGCCGGCTCCTTCGTCATCAAGCTCGTCGGCTCCTATACCGGTGTGGTCGGCCTGCCGCTCTACGAGACGGTGAACCTGCTGGGCGGCGAGGGCTTCCCGATCCGCTTCGGCTGGATGAACGCGGCCTGATCTCCGCGGCTCGCGGGGGTTGCCTCCCGTCTCCATTGCCCCGATCCTCCCGCCCGCAGCGCGCCAGCCTGACAAGGCGCGCGACAATGTCGCATCGGTCCGTCCCAACAGAGCGGACCCTTCGGGAGGCAGCGATGACGGGACGTTTGAGGGGCAAGGTGGCGATCGTGGCCGGGGCCGGGTCGATCGGGCCGGGCTGGGGCAACGGCAAGGCGACCGCGACGGTTTTCGCCCGCGAAGGCGCCAAGGTGATCTGCGCCGACATCAACCGCGACGCCGCCGAGGAGACCGCTGCCATCATCCAGAACGAGGGCGGCCAGGCCTTCGCCGTGCAGGCCGACGTCACCAGGGCGGACCAGGTCGCCGATCTCGTCGGCCGCGCGCTCGGCCGCTATGGCCGCATCGACATCCTCGACAACAATGTCGGCATCGCCGAGGTCGGCAGCGTCGTCGATCTGCCCGAGGAGACCTGGGAGCGCGTCTTCCGCGTCAACCTCACCGGGGCCTTCCTGGCGATGAAGCACGTGATTCCGGTGATGCTGCGCCAGTTCGAGGAGACCGGCGAGGGCGGCTCGATCATCAACATCTCCTCCATCGCCTCGATCCGCCACACCGGCGTGCCCTATGCGAGCTATTCCACCACCAAGGCCGGCCTCAACCAGCTCACCCGCACCACGGCGGCGCAATATGCTCCACAGAAAATCCGGGTGAACGCCATCCTGCCGGGGCTGATGAAGACCCCGATGGTCGAGCATTCCGCCGGGCTGGCGCAGGCCTATGGCGATGGCGATATCGAAGCGATGTGGGCCGCCCGCGCGGCGCAGGTGCCGATGGGCCATATGGGCGAGGCCTGGGATGTCGCCAACGCCGCGCTCTTCCTTGCCAGCGACGAGGCGCGCTATGTCACGGGCATCGAGCTCGTCGTCGACGGAGGCATTACGCTTAAATATGGCTGAAACCGAGAAGAAGCCGCCGGCCGAACGGCCGTGCCCGATCTGCGGCAAGCCGGCAGCGGAACGCTATCGCCCCTTCTGCTCGCCGCGCTGCGCCGATATCGACCTCGGCCGCTGGCTCAAGGGCAGCTATGTGATTCCCGGCGAGCCGCTCGAGCAGAGCGACGAGGCCGCGCCCTCGCGCGACAAGGAGGAGTGAGGAATAGGCCGGCGCCTGCGGACCGGCGCCGGCAGGCAGGCTCTACCCGAGAGCCTCGCGTCGCTTCAGGAGTTCGTTGAGCAGATCCTGCTGCTCGGCGATCCGGTTGGCGATGGTTTCCTCCACCGCAGCGCCGGCTGCGCCGGTGGCCTGCTCGGTCAATTCGGCAATGTTGCGCCGGGCGATGGCGATCCGGGCATCCAGATCCTGCTGCGTCGCATTCTCAGGCATGGGGGGCTCCATAGCTTCCTGCATCGGAACGATCATGTTCCGCACGATACGATCATGCACCGCCGGCATCGTCGGTGCCCGGTTTTTTCATCGAGCCGCGTGATTATTCTCCCGCAGCTTCGCGGTTCGCGTCCAGTGCCGGACGTCACCGATCCGGCTTTGAGCGACACAGGTCCTGCAATGAGGGGACCGAGGGCTGGACGCTCGAACTGGTCGATGCCGAGGGCGGCTCGACGGTCTGGCAGGACAGCTTCGCCACCGATGCCGAAGCCTTCGCCGAGTTCATGGATGGGGTCCGCCAGCTCGGCCTGGCCAAGCTGATCGATCCCGACGAGGACGACATCGCGACGGTGCACTGAGGCCCGCAATGGCTCGCTATACGGACGAGCTCGCAGCGATCGTCACCTACGAGCAGGAGTTGCGCCGCCGGATCGGCGAGCGCCTCGCGCTGGAGCGCGGCGAATCGACCCGCGACGGCCTTTCCGAGGAGCAGGTCGCCCTGGCCGAGGCCGCCATCCTGGCCTGGCAGCAGCAGGGTGAGGAAGAGCAGGACCTGCATGCCTTCAGGGCGATGGGGCCCCTGCAGGAACTGCTCGTCGAGCATCGTGCCGCTCTCGACAGGATCGACGACATCCACGACCGCAGGCTCTCATGACGATCGGCGGGGATCGCTGCTCGACACTCGCTTGAGGCTCCGGCCAGCACTGTCTCACGCAGCCAGAACTTCCGCTGCCGCCGTCACCTGCCAGCCCTGCAATTCGCGCCAGTTGGGCTCCAGCGCGGCGAAGCGGGAGAGCTTGAAGCTCGAGATGTCGGCGAAGCCGCATTCGCCGTCGACGACCAGATCGCGGATGGCGTGGCCGCTCGCCGGTGACAGGCCGAACCCGACGCTCGACAATGTCGCGACCACGACATTCGCCTGCGAATCCAGCCGGTCGATGACGGGGCGGCCATCGGGCGTGTTCTCGATGACGCCGGCCCAGGAACGGATGATCCGGGCATGGGCCGCCTTGGGTAGAAGCTCGGCGAGGCGCTTGCCCATATGCAGCATCAGCGGCGTGGTCGGCTTGGCCGGCGTGCCTTGCTCGGCGAGTGCGAGCCATTCATGCGGGCCGCCGCCATAGGCGAGATTGCCGCGCAGGGTCTGGCGCCCGTAGAGGCCGCAGCCATCGACGCCGCCGAGCGGCATCAGCGGCAAGGGCTCCGTCACGATCATCTCGCAGCGGGCCGACTGCACCGGCACCTCCTGTCCCAGCATCGCCGAGAGGCGCCCGGTCTGCGGGCCGGCGGCGAGCACGAGGCTGTCGCAGCCGATGACGCCGCGATCGGTCTCGACGGCGGTCACGCGCCCGCCTTCGCTGCGGAAGCCGGTGACGGTGGTGTGCTGCAGGAGACGCCCGCCATGATCCTGCATCGCCCAGGCATAGCCCTGCAGCGTGCGGTGCGGGTTGGCATGGCCGCCGAATTTGTAGTGGTAGCCGCCGACGATGGTGTCGCCCGCCAGCGGCACCATCTCCTTGGCCTGCCTGACGTCGAGCACCTCGGATTGGAAGCCCTGCCGCTCGGCATTGCGCAGGGCGCGGCCGTAAAGCGCCATCTGGTGTTCGCTGGAGGCGAGGCGGATGCGCTCGCCCCGGAACTCCGTGGGATAGCCGAGCATCTCGTCCAGGATCGGCCAGAGCCGCTGCTCCTCGGCAAAGAGCGGCGAGTGGTGGTGCGAGCAGCCGCCGCCATTGCGGCCGGAAGCCTCCCAGCCGATCAGGCCCTTCTCCAGCACCAGCACGTCGACGCCGCCCTGCGCCAGCCACCAGCCGGCGGAGAGGCCGGTGACGCCGCCGCCGACGATGACGACGGAAGCTCCCTTGATCTCATTCATCATGGCTCTCACTCGCTCGCGACGGGGCCGGTCGCGTCGTTGCCCGCGACGGTGTAGCGTTCCGGCACCTCCCAGAACGGTCGCCACTGCGCATGCATGCCGAACCAGGTGTCCCAATACTCGGCCTGCTCCGGCGCTTCCGGCACATGCGTTGTCATCGATAKGGGCATTGGTCGCGTCGGAGCGCGGTAGCCGGCCAGCGGGATCGCCGAGAGTGGTTGCGCGGCGCCCAGCGCCAGCAGGGCCGCGACCTGCTCGCGGCAGCGGCGACCCTGGCAGGGGCCCATGCCGGCGCGGGTCAGGCGCTTGACCTGGTCGGGATTGGGCGGGCCGTCGCCGAGCAGCGCCGCGAGCGAACGATCATTGCGGCGCTCGTTCTGCCAGTCCAGATAACGCGGCGGCCGGACCTCGAGAATCTCGCGGGCCGTCACCTCCTCGCATTGGCAGACATGAAACTCCGCGCGCGCCTCGACGACGCTCGCACGGACCCAGGCCAGGCGATAGGCGCTGATATCGTATTCCGGCGCCGGCGGTTGCGAGGCTGTTGCTGTGATCGCCTCCACGTCGAGGGCCGCGACGGCGCAGGCGGCTTCCGCCTCGGCGATCGCGCGGTCGCGGGTCTTCGTCGCCCAGATGCCGGCGCAGTCGCCGATCGCATGGATGTTCGCGATGCTGGTGCGCTGGTTCGCATCGAGCACCGGCGCATAGCCTCCACGCTCGGGCTGGAACGCGACCTTGCCGCCGGCGGCATCGAGCAGGTCGATGACCGCGGTCGTGCCGACGGCGAGCACGATGCCGTCGCAGGCGAGGCTGCGTTCCTCGGCCGAAGGCTTTCCGGCCTCGTCGAGCTTTGCGAGCAATGCCGCCTCGACACCGTCGCGGCCGGCTGCCTCGCGCACGACATGGCGGGTCAGGATCTCGGTTCCGCCCTCGCGCAGGCTGGCCAGCAGCGCCGCGTCGCCAACGATCTCCGCGGCCTGCTCGACGACCGCCGCAATGCTGGCGCCGGCCTCCCGCAAGGCGAGCGCCGTGGTCAGCGCCTCCGTGCTCGAGCCAAGAACGACGAGCTTGCGCGGACCGAGCGCGCCGTAGCGCGTCGCCAGAGCGAGCGCGGCGGTGGCGCCCATCACCCCCGGCTTCTCCCAGCCGGGGAAGCCGAGCCCCATGTCGCGCCGGCCGCAGGCGAGGATGACGTGCCGCGCCTGGACGAGAAAGCTGCGCTCCTCAGCGGCCAGGCCCGCGACGAGGCCGGGCATCCAGCCGAGAGCTGGGCCATTGGCGTAGAGCCCCCAGCAGGCGGTGCCGAGGCGCAGGTCGATGCCGGCCTCGAAAGCCTCCGCGATCCGCGGTTCGGAGGCCACGAATGCCTCCATCATGGCGTTGCGATTGCGGGCGCTGGCCGCCATGCCCTGCCCGAAATGCAGCGGCACCTCATCGCCCATCGTCTTGAACGGCACGGGGTTCTCGTCGATCAGCAGCACGCCGAACCCGCGCGCAGCCGCCCCGATCGCGGCTTCGAGGCCGGCCGGACCGGCACCGACGACGAGGACATCGACATTTTCGTCGATGGTCAGGGGCTTGCCGGTGACGGATTTGGGATCTGAGGCCGGGATGTTCATGGATACCCCTCTCGAATGACGCCGTTCATTCCTGGGTCGATGGCCCGTGGCGGCTGGCCAAAATGCGATATCGGCCCGCCCGGAGACGGCATGGCGCGTCACAGAACCTGTTCAAGGAAGGCACGGGTGCGCGTCTCGCGCGGCGCACCGAAGAATTCGGCCGGCGGCGCGTGCTCGACGATTACGCCGCCATCGGTGAAATAGACATGGTCGGCGACCTCGCGGGCGAAGCCCATCTCATGGGTGACGAGGATGCAGGTCATGCCCTCCGCAGCGAGATCGCGGATGGTGACCAGCACCTCCTTCTTG
Organism: Allobosea sp. TAB14; assembly: GCF_052113865.1. Lineage (NCBI taxonomy): Bacteria > Pseudomonadati > Pseudomonadota > Alphaproteobacteria > Hyphomicrobiales > Alloboseaceae > Allobosea > Allobosea sp. TAB14. The sequence goes on from NZ_JBFRDQ010000083.1 coordinate 24,648, forward strand.
GTCTCGGGGTCGAGCGCGGCGGTGACCTCGTCGAACAGCATCACCTTCGGGTTCATCGCCAGCGAGCGGGCGATGGCGACGCGCTGCTGCTGCCCGCCCGAGAGCTCGCCCGGATAGGCGTCGTGCTTGTGCGAGAGGCCGACCTTGGCGAGCAGGCGCCTGGCCCGCTCCTCGACCTCGGCGCGGTCCTGCTTCAGCACATGGAYCGGCGCCATCATCACGTTCTGCAGCGCGCTCTTGTGCGGGAAGAGATTGTACTGCTGGAAGACGATGCCGACATCGCGGCGCAGCGCGAGCTTGTCGAGCGCGGGGTCGTTGACTTGCCGGCCGGCGACCGTGATCGAGCCCTTGCTGATCGGCACCAGCGCGTTGATGCAGCGCAGCAGCGTCGACTTGCCCGAGCCCGAGGGGCCGATGATGCAGACGGTCTCGCCGCGGCGGATGGTCAGGCTGACGTCCTTCAGCACTGGGAAGGCGCCGAAGGCCTTCTCGACGCCCTCGACCACGACGACCGGCTCGCCGAGTTCATGCTTGGCGGCCATGGTCATCCCTTCACGTTGAAGCGGCGTTCGATCGCCATGGTGAGCCGGGCGATCGGATAGCAATAGGCCGGAGGGAATCGAGCGGATGCCGCCGCGCACGATCTCGGAGACATTGGCCGCGACCGGCAGCGCGAGCCCGATGATCGCCTTGAACCAGGCCGGAAAGGCGATGGTGAACGGGCCGAGCCTGATCTCGAAGGGCAGCAGGAACATCGCGTAGAACAGCAGGACGAGCCAGGGCGCGTTGCGGAAGAACTGCGTCGCGGCCCAGGCGGGCTTGCGCAGAGCGGCCGAGGGCGAGACCTGCCCGATGCCGAACAGCACGCCGACAGCCGTGCCCAGCGCCATCGAGAGGAAGCTGATCAGCAGATTGAACAGGAAGCCCTGGAAGATCAGCGGCGCCCAGCGCAGCAGGATGGTGAAGGCCCCGTCACGGGTTGCCGGCCCGGTGGCCTGGGCGACAGCCAGGGAGGCGGCGAAGAGCAGCGCGATGCTGGCGACGACACCGAAGCTCAGGATCGCCGGCGCGGCGAGCCCGCTCGATGCGATCGGCGCTGCGCGGAATGGTTTCAGGACGGGGAGGTCGGTGGCGCCGGTCTTCATGGCATGTAACCGGGAATGCGCATGGCCTTCTCCCAGCGATGCATCACCCAGACCAGCACGGCGACCAGCAGCACATAGGTCACCAGCAGCACGTTCATCATCTCACGGACGTTGAAGACCTCGGACCAGATCTGCGACGCCGCATAGAGCAGTTCCGGYACGCCGATCGCATAGGCGAGGGTGGTCGTCTTCACGAGATTGACGAGGTTGTTGTTCAGCGCCGGCAGGCAGATGCGGAAGGCCAGCGGCAGCACGATCTGGCGCCAGAGCTGGAAGCGCGTGTAGCCGAGCGATTCCGCCGCCTCGACCATGGTCTCGGGCACGGCCTCGATCCCGGCACGGAAGATCTCGACGTTGAACGCTCCGGCGAAGAGCGAGAAGGCGATGATCGCCCAGCCGGTGCCGCTGACGAAGGGGGACCGCCCGCCGAAACCGTCCGACACGGTGGGCAGCAGGCCGCCGACGGCGAAGTAGAAGAAGGAGAGCTGCACGAGCGGCGGCGTGTTGCGGAAGAACTGGACGTAAGCCCGCACCAGAAGCCGACCGAGCCGCGAATGGCTGCTGGCGACCCAGACACCGACGAGACCGATCGCGAGCGAGGCCAGGATGGACACGACGCAGATATAGCTCGTGGTCCACAACCCGGTCAGGAAGCGGGAGCGATCGAAAGCGTCGTAGAAGATCGAGAAATTGAGGCCATGAACATCGTTCAGGCGTTCGAAGAAGGCGGCGATCATGTCCGAAACCTCGGGCGGCCTTGGTGCGTCATGGTCGGGCTTGACCCGACCATCTCGGAAACCAGAGCCCTCTGGTCATGAGATTCTCAGGCGCAAGCCCGAGAACGACGCCCCGAGGTTACGCGCCGCCCTTCAGCTTTTTGTTCGTCTCGATCAGATACGGGCTCTGCTTGATGCCCCATTTGCTCTCGAGCGCCAGCAGCTTGCCGCTCTTGTGCCACTCGACCGACATGTCCTTGAGCAGCTTGCCGAAGCCGCCGTCGAGATCGTCGAGCCGCACGCCGATCGCCCAGAGCTGCGGGTCCTCGGAGGTCAGCGGCATCTCGTAATTGGCCCATTTCGGATCGCCGCCCGACAGCGTCGAGACGATCAGCGTGTCGTCGAAGAGGAAGGCGACGCAGTTGTTGCCCTGCAGGGCGTTGAGCCCGTCCGGCACCGAGGGGAACACGACGAGGTCCGGGGAATACATCTGCGAGACCCGGCGGTTGTAATAGGCGCCCTGCACGGCGCAGACCTTGCGGCCCTTGAGGTCTTCCCACTTCTTCAGCCCGGCGCTCTTGGGCGCGAGCACATTGGTGGCCCCCGCATAATAGTTAGGCTCGATCATGCCGATCTGCTTGCGTCGCTCGGCCGTGTCGCCGAGCGTCGCCAGGATCATGTCGATGCGGCCCTGGCGCAGGAACTCGATGCGGTTGGCGGCGATGACGGGGACCATCTCGAGCTTGACGCCGAGCTTGTCCGCCACCTCCTGCGCGAGATCGATCTCGAGGCCGACGATCTTGCCCGACGGATCGAGGAAGCCCCAGGGCTTGTAGTCGTTCTTGACGCCAACGGTGAGGACGCCCTTCTCCTTGATCTTGGCGAGCGTGTCCTGCGCGAGGGCGGGCATGGCGGCGAGCGTGGCGGCTACAGCGAGCGCCAGAGCGGTCAAACGTTTCATCGGTCGCGATCCCCTGTCTTTTTTTGAAGCCCTAGACTTCCGGTGGATCGACGCGTGGAATTGACCCCATGCGACGCTTTCTTGACATTCAGCGTCGAGCGATGGGGTGCTGCGGCAGTCTCTCGGATCGCGGCGGATGGCCGAAGCGCCCGCTATAGCTGCGGGAGAAATGGCTGGCGCTGGCGAAGCCGCAGGCGAGCGCGATTTCCAGGACGGAAAGGCTGGTCTGCCGCAGCAGGTCACGCGCGCGGTCGAGGCGCAGCCCCAGGTAGTGCTCGCCGAGAGAACGGCCGAGATGTTGCCGGAACAGSCGCTCGAGCTGGCGCAGCGAGACATTGGCGAGCCGGGCGAGGGCTTCGCGGGGCTCGGGGTTCTCGATCGTCTGCTCCATGCGGCCGATGACCCRCAGCAGCGGAGCATGCGCGATGCCGAGCCGCTCGCGCAGCTTCATGCGCTGGGGGTCTGCGCCCTCTCGGACCTGGGTTTGCAGGAACCATTCGCTGACGGCCAAAGCGAGGTCGCTGCCATGCTCGCGGGCGATCACGGCATGCATCATGTCGAGCGGGGCGGTGCCGCCGCTGCAGGTCAGCCGGTCGCGGTCGATTTCGTAAAGCGAGCGGCGCAGATCGAGGTCGGGGTATTCTTCCAGGAACGCGGCCGCGTGCTCCCAGTGGATGGTGAACCGGTAGCCGCTCAGCAGATTGGCCCGCGCCAGCAGATAGGGCCCCCCCGAAACGCCGCCGATCCGCACGCCGCGCCTAGCCTGCTGCCGGAGCCAGGAGAAGGTCGGCTGATGATGGAAGAGCGCCGGATTTCCTCCGGCACAGACGAAAAGATAGTCGAGCCGAAGCTCGGCACCGATATTGGCGTCCGGTGCGATGGCGACGCCGTTCGAGGCCGGGGCGGGCGTTCCGTCGATCGAGATGTGGCTCCAGCGGTAGAGCGAATGGCCGGAGAGCCGGTTGGCCGCACGCAACGGCTCGATCGCCGAGGCATAGGGCAGCAGCGCGAAATCCGGGATCAGCAGAAAGCCGACATGGGTCGGTGCGCTGTCGTCGCTAACGGGCAATCGGATGTCGCTATCGAGCATGTCGCGGAGCCTATGTCGGTCAATCTCCGGATGACAAGACCGCCCGGACTCCTCGATGCGCTATTCCGTCTTCTCGCTGCTCGCCCAGGCCCTTCAGGGTCACAAGGGCTGGACCCCGGCCTGGCGCGATCCCGCGCCCAGGCCCGAATACGACGTCGTCGTCATCGGCGGCGGCGGGCATGGCCTGGCGACGGCGCATTACCTCGCCAGCCGGCACGGCATCACCAATGTCGCGGTGCTGGAGAAGGGCTATCTCGGCTCCGGCAACGTCGGCCGCAACACCACGATCATCCGCTCGAATTACCTGCTGCCCGGCAACACGCCCTTCTACGAGCTCTCGATGAAGCTTTGGGAAGGGCTGGAGCAGGACCTGAACTACAACGCCATGGTCAGCCAGCGCGGTGTCCTGAACCTCTTTCATTCCGACGCGCAGCGGGATGCCTTCGCCCGGCGCGGCAATGCGATGCGGCTCGCCGGGGTCGATGCCGAACTGCTCGGCAGCGAGCAGGTAAGGGCGATGCTGCCCTATCTCGACTACGACAACGCCCGCTTCCCGATCCGGGGCGGGCTCCTGCAGCGCCGCGGCGGTTCGGCTCGGCATGACGCCGTCGCCTGGGGCTATGCACGCGCCGCCGACAGCCGCGGCGTCGACATGATCCAGAACTGCGAGGTTACCGGCATCACCATGGCCGGCGGGCGGGCCGTCGGCGTCGAGACATCGCGGGGACCGATCCGGGCGAAGAAGATCGCCATGGCCGTCGCCGGCAATTCGTCACGGGTGGCGGCGATGGCGGGCCTGCGCCTGCCGATCGAGACCCATGTGCTCCAGGCCTTCGTCTCGGAGGGCCTCAAGCCCCTCATCGACGGCGTAGTCACCTTCGGCGCCGGGCACTTTTATATCAGCCAGTCGGACAAGGGCGGGCTCGTCTTCGGCGGCGACATCGACGGCTACAATTCCTACGCCCAGCGCGGCAATCTGCCAGTGATCGAGGACGTGATGGAATCGGCCATGGCGCTCTGGCCGGGGCTCGGCCGGGTGCGGATGCTGCGCCATTGGGGCGGCGTGATGGACATGTCGATGGACGGCTCGCCGATCATCGACCTGACGCCGATCGAGGGGCTCTATCTCAATTCCGGCTGGTGCTATGGCGGCTTCAAGGCGACGCCGGCCTCCGGCTTCTGCTTCGCGCATCTGATCGCGACGGGAGAGCCGCACCCGGTCGCGAGCGCCTATCGGCTCGATCGCTTCGCCACCGGGCGCCTGATCGACGAAAAGGGCGCCGGCGCCCAGCCCAATCTGCACTGACCGCGCGCTGCCCGAGGATCCCCGATGCGCATCACTTGCCCCCATTGCGGCGCGCGCGACGCCCAGGAATTCACCTATCTCGGCGCGGCCGATCCGCAGCGGCCCGACGGGATGGCAGCGACGGAAGCGGCGATGACCGAGTACGTCTATCTGCGTGACAATCCGGCCGGCAGCCACCGCGAGCTCTGGTATCACGGGGCCGGCTGCCATGCCTGGCTGGTCGTGACCCGCGACACCCGCACCCACGCGATCGCCTCGGTCGAGGCCGCCAGGGCGCGCAAGGCGGGAGCCGCGGCATGAGCGGGCAGCCCTTCCGTCTCGCCTCCGGCGGCCTTGTCGATCGCAGCCGGCCGCTGAGCTTCAGCTTCGACGGCAGGTCCTATCGCGGATTTGCCGGCGATACGCTGGCTTCCGCGCTGCTGGCGAATGGCGTGCGGCTCGTCGGCCGCTCCTTCAAATATCACCGCCCGCGCGGCATCCTCTCGGCCGGCCCGGAGGAACCGAACGCGCTGGTCGAGTTGCGCTCCGGGGCCCGCCGCGAGCCGAACACGCGCGCCACGGTGGTCGAGCTGTTCGACGGGCTCGACGCGGCCAGTCAGAACCGCTGGCCCTCGCTCGCCTTCGATCTGCTCTCGATCAACGGATTGCTCTCGCCGGCGCTGGTCGCGGGCTTCTACTACAAGACCTTCATGTGGCCGGCGGCCTTCTGGGAAAAGCTCTACGAGCCCCTGATCCGCCGTGCGGCGGGCCTCGGCCGCGCGGCCGGCTTAGAAGATCCCGACCATTACGAGAAGGCCTTCGCCTTCTGCGACGTGCTGGTGATCGGCGGCGGCCCGGCCGGCCTTTCCGCCGCGCTCGCAGCGGGGCGCAGCGGCGCCCGCGTCATCCTCTGCGACGAGGATTTTCGCCTCGGCGGGCGCCTGCTGGCCGAGAGGCGCGAGATCGATGGCAAGCCGGCGGCCGAATGGCTGGCGGCGACGCTGGCCGAGCTCGCAAGCCTGCCCGAAGTGCGGATCATGCCGCGCACCACCGTCTTCGGGCTCTACGATCACGGCATCTATGGCGCGGTCGAGCGCGTCGGCGATCACCTGCCCGAGCCGGCGCCGCATCAGCCGAGACAGCGCGGCTGGCGCATCCATGCCAAGCGCGCGATCCTCGCCGCAGGCGCACTGGAACGGCCGATCGTCTTCCCCGGCAATGACACGCCGGGCGTCATGCTGGCGGGAGCGGCGCGCACCTACGTCAACCGCTACGGCGCATTGCCGGGCCGCGAGGCGGTGTTGTTCACGGCCGGGGACGATGGCTGGGCCACGGCACGCGATATCGCCGCAGCCGGTGGCCGCATCGCTGCCATCGTCGATGCCCGCGGCGACTCAGATCCCGCCCGCAAGGCGCTCGCCGACAAGCTTGGTGCGAGGCTGTTCGCAGGCGGCGCGGTCGAAGGCACGCGCGGCGGCCGCCACCTCAGCAGCGTCACCATCCGCGATGCATCCGGCGCGACGACGGCACTCGGCTGCGATCTGCTTGCCGTTTCGAACGGCTGGAACCCGACGCTCCATCTGACCTCGCACCAGAACGGCAAGCCGGCTTGGGACGAAGGCCTGCAATGCTTCGTGCCGGGAACCTTGCCGGCGGGCCTCGCGGTCGCGGGGAGCGCGGCCGGGCATTTCGCCCTGGCTCAGGCGCTGGAGGACGGCGCGCGGCTCGGCCGCGAGGCTGCCGCCGATGCGGGGCTGACGCCTGCGCCGCCGGACCCCGTGCCTGCGACCGATCCCGAGACGACCGCGCTGCGGCCGCTCTGGCGGGTGAAGGGAACGAAGGGCAAGGCTTTCGTCGATTACCAGAACGACGTCACCGACAGGGATGTCGAGCTCGCGGCGCGCGAGGGTTTCCGGCCGGTCGAGCATCTCAAGCGCTACACCACGCTCGGCATGGCGACCGACCAGGGCAAGACCTCGAACCTCTCCGGTCTCGCCATCATGGCCGAGCAGACGGGCAGGACGATCCCGCAGACGGGCACCACGACCTTCCGGCCGCCCTATACGCCGGTGGCGATCGGCGCGCTCGCGGGCCATCATCGCGGCAAGGAATTCAGGCCGGTGCGGCTGGCGCCGACCCATGACTGGTCGCGGGAGCAGGGCGCCGTCTTCGTCGAGRCCGGCCCATGGCTGCGSGSGCAGTATTATCCGCGCCCCGGCGAAAACGACTGGCAGGCGACGGTCGATCGCGAGGTCAAGGCCGTGCGCGCGAGCGTCGGCCTCTGCGACGTCTCGACGCTCGGCAAGATCGACATCCAGGGGGCGGAGGCCGCCGAGTTCCTGGAGCGCGTCTACATCAATGGCTGGAAGGCCCTGCCGGTCGGCAAGGCGCGCTACGGCCTGATGCTGCGCGAGGACGGCTTCGTCATGGATGACGGCACCACCTCGCGGCTGGGCGAGCACCATTTCCTGATGACGACCACGACGGCCAATGCCGGCAAGGTGATGCAGCATCTSGARTTCTRCCATCAGGTGCTSTGGCCGGAACTCGATGTCCGCATGGTCTCGGTCTCCGAGCAATGGGCGCAAGCTTCCATCGCCGGGCCCAAGGCGCGCGAAACCCTGCGCGGCGTCGTCGATCACGCGCACGACATCTCGAACGAGGCCTTCCCCTATCTCGCGGCGCGCGCCGTGACGGTCGACGGCGGCATTCCGGCGCGGCTGTTCCGGATCTCCTTCTCGGGCGAATTGGCCTATGAGCTGGCGGTCCCGGCCGCCTATGGCGATGCGATGATGCGCGCCCTGATGCAGGCCGGCCAGCCCTTCGGCATCACGCCCTATGGCACCGAGGCGCTCGGSGTGATGCGCATCGAGAAGGGCCATGTCGCCGGCAACGAGCTCAACGGCCAGACCACGGCGCGCGATCTCGGCCTCGGCAAGATGATGTCTTCGAAGAAGGACTACATCGGCCGCCTGATGGCGGGCAGGCCGGCCCTGATCGAGCGGGACCGGCCGTCCTTCGTCGGCTTCAAGCCGGTCGATCCCTCCCAGCGCCTGCGGGCCGGCGCCCATTTCATCGGCATCGGCAAGGCGGCGGTGATGGAGAACGACGAGGGCTACATGACCTCGGTCGCCCATTCGCCGCATCTGAATCACTGGATCGGCCTCGGCCTGATCCGGAACGGCGCCGGTCGCATCGGCGAGCGCGTGCGCGCCTATGATCCCGTCCGAAACGGCGACATCGTCGTCGAGATCTGCTCGCCCGTCTTCGTCGATCCGGAAGGAGATCGCCTCCATGGCTGAGATCGCGACCTCATGGCGCCCGCGCAGCGCCTGGGCCGGCATCGCGCAACCCGGCTCCTTCGGCGCGAAGGGCGAGACCGGCGTCGTTGCGACTCTGCTGGATGGTTTCGGCCTGGCGACCCTGATCGCTGAACCGGGTGCGGCGACGTCCCTGTCGCGGGCCGTCGAAGGCCGGCTCGGCATCGCGCTGCCGGAGATGCCGAGGATCGTATCGGGCGGGGCCCATGACGCGATCTGGGCGGGGCCGGACCAATGGCTGCTGCGCGCGGCTTCGCGCGACGGCTTCCAGCCATTGCTCGATGAATTCGCGACCCATGCCGCTGTCAGCGATCAGAGCGATGCGCGCGCCGCCTTCCGGCTTCAGGGCCCCGGGACCCGCGATCTGCTGGCGAAGGGCGTGATGCTCGACCTGCATCCTTCGGCCTTCGGCGTCGGCGAGACCGCCGTGACGAGCGTGGCCTATCTCGGCGTGCAGCTATGGCGCCTCGCCGACGGGCCGGACGGAGCCGTCTTCGAGATCATGGTCGCACGCAGCATGGCGGGAAGCTTCTGGTCCTGGTTCGCCGCAGCGGCAGCCGAGTTCGGCTGCCGGGTTGCTGACCAAGACTGACGGCAACGCCTCGCGCACCATCCTTCGGCTGGAGATCAGGAAGAAGCGGTTCTCCGCCGAACAACGGTCTTGGCGGGCTTTGCTCGCGTCTTGGCTGGCGGCACCGCCGCGGCGGCCTCGGCGTCGGCGGCTTCCTTGGCGAGCCGCAAGGCCCGCAGTTTTGCGGTGCGTTCGCGGACGGCGATCTGCTCCACCCGCAACGCTTCCAGGGCCGTTTCGGCCTCGGCGCGGCGTTGCGCTGCGAGCGTCGCTCTGCTCTSGGCCCGCAATTGCGCCTCTTCCGGCGGAATTCTGTTGCTCGACATCGGCAAACTCCTTCTCGAACGCAGGACGCCAGGGCGTCAGCGGCGTTTTCCGGCAGCACGCTCCTGCATGGATCGAACGGCTTCGGGCAGAACCTTGCGTGGGGCTCGGCTTCGATCCTCGCCGGCTCGGCCTGGCGAGCAGGCCCGGCGATCGGCGAAATCCTGCGGATTGAAGCCCAAGCCCAAATCCTGGCCTATCGTGCCTGCGCGGGTGCCTGGCCGGGCCGTGCCGGCCRTTCCACACGCTTCGGCATCGGCAGCAATCCTTCGCGCTGAGCCTGCTTGCGTGCTGCCTTGCGGGCGCGGCGGATGGCTTCGGCCTTCTCGCGGGTTCGCCGCTCGGACGGCTTCTCGTAGGCGCGACGCGCCTTCATCTCGCGAAACACGCCTTCACGCTGCATCTTCTTCTTGAGGACGCGAAGCGCCTGGTCGACGTTGTTGTCGCGAACGAGAACCTGCATTCGAATTTCCCTTCTGATGCAAACAAAAAGGGCCGGGTTGATCCCGACCCCTCCGTGGCTATCCGCCGCTCAATCGAACGGGCGCCGGTACATCCGCGGTCGCCGCTGATCTCGATTGACGCGCCGGATGGCGTCTGGCCTCACTCGGCCTGCAGGTTGTCCGCAGACACCTTGCCGGAGCGCTTGTCCTGCACCAGCTCATAGGAGACCTTCTGGCCTTCCTTCAGCGTGCGCAGACCGGCACGCTCCACGGCGCTGATATGGACGAAGGCGTCCTGGCCGCCGTCTTCCGGCTGGATGAAACCAAAACCCTTGTCGGTGTTGAACCACTTAACTGTGCCACTGGCCATGCTGACCTCCTGTAAAGGCTATTGTTCATGCGCCGCGGGTGCAGCGCATTTTTCGATTTGAGCAGGAAGTTCGTCAGCAGTGCGCGATGAAAGCGCGGGGCCAATTCGTTCGGCCTAGATCGATGTTTCTATCATGGTACTTATAAGACACATTGTCAAATGGAAGGTTTTATCTCGCAATATTTTCGGAAAATCAGCCGGGCGCCAAATCGACCGACAGCAACCGTGTGACCCGGCCTGAGACGCGCCATCGCGATATGCTGGGGCGGCTCGGCAGCCATCGCAGACAGCTCGTGGCGGTCGCGAATTGCGCGAAGCTCGGGAACGGGGCGTGCGTCGATCATGGCGGGCGGCGAAGGGGCGCTAGCGCTTGAGGCGCGAAGCATCGCTCGACGCGGTTTCTCCGAAGCGAAGGCAGAGCCGGCGTCATTGCCGAACAGTACGAACAGGGTAGGCCGGAGGCCGCGCGGCGATCCCCGATCTTCACAGGCGCCGGACGGCGGCATCACGACCTGTTGACAGGCGATGCCCTTTAGCTACTAGATCTGGTGGTCGATGGTCTCTCGAATCGCAAGATCGAGAGCTAAGAGGGAAGCCGGTGAGAGACCGGCGCTGTCCCCGCAACTGTAAGCGGCGAGTTCACGTCCAGGATTAAGTCACTGAGGCTGCAAGGCCTTGGGAAGACGGGACGAGAGCGCTGACCCGTGAGCCAGGAGACCTGCCGCGACCTCGTATACGTCCTCGGGCGGGGTGTCCCGGTGGTGCGCTTGGCAGGTCGCGGCCTTGTGGTGCCGCGCGCCTTCTCGACGCAACCGCTCTGGCCTTTGCCCCCAACATTTGGGGTTGATGCCGATGTCTCTTTCCATTGAAGCCGAGCGGCCTGCCGCCGCTCCGTCAGCCGCAGAGCCGACACTGTCGAAGCTCGCTGCGAGCGAGCCCGGCTACCAGATCATTCGCCGCAACGGCGCGGTGACGCCGTTCGATCCCTCGAAGATCACCGTGGCGTTGACTAAGGCGTTCCTCGCCGTCGAAGGATCGAACGCCGCCGCTTCGCGCCGCATCCATGAAGCGGTCGCGGAGATGACAGAGCAGGTCGTCGCGGGGCTGACCCGCCGGGCCGCGACCGGCCGCACTTTCCATATCGAGGATGTGCAGGACCAGGTCGAGCTCGCCCTGATGCGCGGCGAACACCACAAGGTCGCCCGCGCCTATGTGCTCTATCGCGAGGAGCGGGCGCGCGAGCGGGCGAGGGCGGTTGCCGAGACGAAGCCTGTCGCCTCCGCAGCTCCCTTGCTGCACATGAAGCTCGCCGACGGGACGCTTATCCCGCTCGACGCCGGCCGCCTCGACAAGGTGGTTCGCGAGGCTTGTGCCGATCTCGACGGCGTCTCGGCCGAGCCGGTCCTCACCGAGGCGCGCCGCAACCTCTATGACGGCATCTTGCTCGACGAATTGGCGCTGGCGCCGATCCTTGCCGCCCGCACGCTGATCGAGAGCGAGCCGAACTATGCGAAGGTCTCCGCGCGCCTGCTGCTGGACAAGCTCCGTCGCGAGGCGCTGAGCTTCGTCCATGGCCGCGCCGAGCAGGCGACACAGGAAGAGATGTCAGTGCTTTATGCCGACTACTTCCATGCTTACCTCAAGACCGGCATCGAAAACGAGCTGATCGACCCCGAGCTCGGCCGTTTCGACATCGCCCGCATCGCCGCGGCCCTGAAGCCCGAGCGCGATCTCCAGTTCGACTATCTCGGCTTCCAGACGCTTTACGACCGCTATTTCCTGCATGTCCGGGGCAACCGCTTCGAGCTGCCGCAAGCCTTCTTCATGCGTGTCGCSATGGGTYTSGCSATCCGCGAGATCGAYCGCGAGGSCMGGGCGATCGMMTTCTACGAYCTGCTCTCMTCCTTCGATTTCATGGCCTCGACGCCGACCCTGTTCAACTCGGGCACGCTGCGCCCGCAGCTTTCCTCCTGCTTCCTGACCACGGTCGCGGACGATCTCGATGGCATCTTCAAGGCGGTGAAGGACAATGCGCTGCTCGCCAAGTACTCGGGCGGCCTCGGCAATGACTGGACGCCGGTGCGCGGTCTCGGCGCCCATATCAAGGGCACCAATGGCGAGAGCCAGGGCGTCGTGCCGTTCCTGAAGGTCGCCAACGATACGGCGATCGCCGTCAACCAGGGCGGCAAGCGCAAGGGGGCGGTCTGCGCCTATCTCGAGACCTGGCATGTCGACATCGAGGAGTTCCTCGATCTCCGGAAGAACACCGGCGACGACCGCCGCCGCACCCATGACATGAACACGGCGAACTGGATTCCCGACCTGTTCATGCAGCGCGTCGAGGCCGGCGCCGACTGGACGCTGTTCTCGCCCGATGAGGTGCCGGACCTGCACGACCTCTATGGCAAGCCGTTCAAGGCGGCCTACGAGGCTTATGAGGCGAAGGCAGCCGCTGGCCAGATCAAGGTCTTCAAACGGGTGAAGGCGCTCGACCTCTGGCGGCGCATGCTGACCATGCTGTTCGAAACCGGCCATCCCTGGATGACCTTCAAGGACGCCTGCAATCTGCGCTCGCCGCAGCAGCATGCCGGCGTGGTGCATTCCTCGAATCTCTGCACCGAGATCACGCTCAACACCTCGGCCGACGAGGTGGCGGTTTGCAATCTCGGTTCGGTCAACCTCGCCGCGCATGTGACGCCCGATGGGCTCGATCAGGCCCGCCTTGCCCGCACCGTGAAGACCGCGATGCGGATGCTCGACAACGTCGTCGACATCAATTTCTACACGATCCCGGAAGCGCGCCGCTCGAACCTGCGCCATCGCCCGGTGGGCTTGGGGTTGATGGGTTTCCAGGACGCGCTCCAGACACTGCGTCTGCCGGCGGCCTCGGAAGGCGCCGTCGCCTTCGCCGATACGTCGATGGAAGTGATCAGCTTCCATGCGATCCAGGCCTCGGTCGATCTCGCCGCCGAGCGCGGGCGCTATCCGAGCTTCGAGGGGTCGCTCTGGTCGAAGGGTATCCTGCCGATCGACTCGCTCGACATCCTCTCGGACGCTCGCGACGGCGATGCCGAGCTGGATCGTTCGTCCACGCTCGACTGGGAGGGCCTGCGCGAGCGGGTGAAGACCACCGGCATGCGCAACTCCAATACGATGGCGATCGCGCCGACCGCGACGATCTCCAACATCGTCGGTGTTTCGCAGTCGATCGAGCCGTCCTACAGCCAGCTCTACGTCAAGGCGAACATGTCGGGCGACTTCACGGTGGTGAATGCCGGGCTCGTCCACGACCTGAAGGCGAGGGGGCTTTGGGACGAGGTGATGGTCTCCGACCTCAAATACTATGACGGCAAGGTCAGCGGGATCGACCGCGTCCCGGCCGATCTCAAGGCGCTTTATGCCACCTCCTTCGAGATCCCGACGGAATGGCTGATCAAGGCCGCCGCCCGCCGGCAGAAATGGATCGACCAGGGCCAGTCGCTGAACCTCTACATGGCGCAGCCCTCGGGCCGGAAGCTCGACGAGGCGTATCGTCTGGCGTGGCGGCTGGGCCTGAAGACGACCTATTACCTCCGGGCGCTGTCGGCGACCCATGTCGAGAAATCGACACTCAAGGGCACGGACGGCAAGCTCAATGCGGTCTCGGCCACCGTGCCGGTCGCAGCCAAGGCCGCCGCGCCGATCATCGTCGACATACCCTTGGAGAACGGCATGACCGTCCCCAACGCCTGCTCGATCGACGATCCGACCTGCGAAGCCTGCCAGTAACCCGCCGTCATTCCACCTCTCGCGTCATTCTCGGGCGAAGCGAAGCGCAGACCCGAGAATCTCCGGCAGGACAAGGCGTTGGAGCCTCCTTCGGCACGAGATGCTCGGGTCAAGCCCCTGCCGCTCAAGTACAAATGGGCCTGGGAAAAGTACCTCTCCGGCTGCAACAACCACTGGATGCCGACCGAGGTCTCGATGCAGGCCGACATCGCCCTGTGGAAGTCGAAGGACGGCCTCAGCGAGGACGAGCGGCGCATGCTCAAGCGCAATCTCGGCTTCTTCGCGGCCTCCGAGAGCCTCGTCGCCAACAACATCGTGCTGGCGATCTACCGGCACCTGACCAACCCGGAATGCCGGCAGTACCTGCTGCGGCAGGCCTTCGAGGAGGCGATCCACACCCATACATTCCAGTACATCGTCGAGAGCCTCGGGCTCGACGATGGCGAGCTCTTCAACATGTATCGCGAGGTGCCCTCGATCACCGACAAGGCGGCCTGGGCGCTGAAGCACACGCAGAGCATCGAGGACCCGGACTTCAAAACCGGAACGCCGGAAAACGACCAGGCCCTGCTGCGCGACCTGATCACCTTCTACGTGATCTTCGAGGGCATGTGGTTCTACACCGGCTTCGCSCAGATCCTGTCGCTCGGCCGGCGCAACAAGATGGTCGGCATCGCCGAGCAGTACCAGTACATCCTGCGCGACGAGTCGATCCATCTGAAYTTCGGCATCGACGTCATCAACCAGATCAAGATCGAGAACCCGCATCTCTGGACCAAGGCCTTCCAGGAGGAGGTCCGAGGCATGCTGCGGGAAGCCGCAGAGCTTGAGGCTGCCTATGGCCGCGACACCATGCCGAGGGGCTTCCTCGGTCTGAACGCGGCGCTGTGCGAGCAGTACATGCACTTCATCGCCAACCGCCGCTGCGCCCAGCTCGGCCTGCCGCCGGTCTTCGGCGAGACCGAGAACCCGTTCTCCTGGATGAGCGAGGCGATGGACCTGAAGAAGGAGAAGAACTTCTTCGAGACCCGGGTGATCGAATACCAGAACGGCGGCGCGCTCAGCTGGGAGTGAGCCGGTGACAGGGATACCGCTCACCACGCGCCGGTCATCGACCCCTGGCAGGCAGAAACGAATGACCCATCACGGCTCTTTCCGGACACCGTGAATCGCATCTCAGGCCAAATGAATCGGCCCTGAGCCTAGCGATGGAGAGCTGTCGGCCCCGGACATTGCTCCTTCATGTCCGGGGCATCGATCACCGATGCGCATCGGCTTCGGCGGAAGCGATGGCCTGTTCGAGGAGGGCGAGCGCCCGTGCGCCCGCCGCCGCATCGGGAAAGTCCAGTGTCTCGCCGCGCGCCGCCCGCACGAAATCGCCGAGGATCGCGTGATAGCCCTTGTGGTCCTCGTTGGCGGCGACCGTGAAATTGGGCTCCCAGACCAGCGTATCTTCGCTGTCGACAAGGCTGGCGTCGGGGCGCGACACCTTGAAGGGAGGGCTGCGGAAATAGCGAACCTCATGCAGGTTGCGGACCTCGACGCGACGGTGGTCGCCCATCACCTGCCACCATTCCATCGGCGTGCCGCGCGACTGATGCGTCCCCATGACGAGCGTGCCGATGCCGCCGTTGCGGAAGCGGAAATCGACATGGAGCAGCAGCTTGCCGGGTTCCAGCTCGTGCCGGCGTGCGCCGACTATCGCGACCTCGCCCATCAGATGGGGGATCAGGTCGAAATAATGCACGCAGTGATGCAGATAGAAGCCGGTATAGTCGACATCCCCCGCGAAGTAGGTCGGCGCCGTCATGTACTGGCCGAGGAAGCTCGCGGTTTCCCCGAATTCCGGGGTGTGGATGACATTGGCCGCGATGCGATTGGCGGTGGAATACCGCTTCATGAAACCGACGACGACCGGAACGCCCCGGGCCTTGGCGGCATCCGCCAGTTCCTGCGCTTGCCGCGAGGTTGCGGCCGGCGGCTTCTCGATGAAGAGCGGCAATCCCCGCGCGATCGCTGCGAGGCCGACCTCGTGATGCTGTCGCGGCCCCATGGCGAGGCCAACCGCGTCGATGTCGGAGCGGGCGAGCAGGGCGTGCCAGTCGCTCAGTTGGTTCTCGGGCGCGACACCGTAGCGCCGGCCGGTGGAGGCGAGGTTGTCGGGCGAGATGTCGCAGATCGCCTGCAGGACGACGTCGTGCCGCGTGACCTGCGGCAGCAGCATCTCGTTGGCATGGGTGCCGCAGCCGATCCAGCCGAGGCGCAAGGGGGATGTCATCACGCAATTCCCTTCGTCGTCGCGAGCCTGTCGGCGAAGGCGAGCGTCGCCTTGAGATAGTCGATGCTGGCCTTGAGCTCCGCATCCTCGTTCCGGGTGGGCGCGCGCCATTGCGCCAGCGTCACGCCTGCCGCCTCGTCGTCGCGCCGGAACGGCTCCAGCACGATCGGGCCCTGATAGCCGGAGGCCGCGAGGGCCCGTGCGATCGACGGCCAGTCGATATGGCCCGAGCCGACGAAGCCGCGATTGTTCTCGTTCGCCTGGAAATGCACGAGCCGCGATCCCGCCAGCCGGATCGAGGCAGCGAGATCGTATTCCTCCATGTTCATGTGGAAGGTATCGAGCATCACGCCGACGGCAGGCGAGGCGACGGCCTCGACATAATCCAGCGCATGGCGGCAGGTGTTGCACATGTCGGTCTCGAACCGGTTCAGCGGCTCGACGCCGAGGACGACGCCCTTGTCGGCGGCGCGTTTCGCGGCCTGCGTCAGCCCGCGCACGACGGCATCGACCCGCCGGCGGCGCTCGGCCGGCTCGACCGGTTGCGGCGCCCGGCCGGCGAAGACGAGCGGCGCGCCATAGAGCGGCCCGCCGACGATTCCCGCCCCCAACGCGGCAGCGATGTCGACGCATTGCTCGAGATAGGCGATGCCGGCTGCATGCGCCGCCGGGTCGGCGCTGGCGAGATCGCGGGTCAGGTTCACCCGCGCCGCCAGTACGATCGAGAGGCCGGCATCGGTGGCGGCGGCCTTCGTCTCGGCAAGGTCGAGCTCGCCCGGCTCCGGCACCAGCAGTTCGACCACATCGGCCCCGGCCTGCTTCATGCGCCGGAAGGTCGGGAAATGCTCGCGCCCGAAGGGGCGCGCATAGAACATCGAGATCACCCCGATCGCATTGGTCATGATTTGACTGCTCCTGCCGTCAGGCCGCCGACGAGGCGCTTCTGCACAAAAAGGAAAAGGATGGTGACGGGCAAAGCGATGATCGTGCCGCCCGCGGTGAGGACGCCCCACTGCACCGTGAATTCGCCGATGAACAATTGCAGGGCGACGGTCACCGGCCTGACCGTCTCGCCCGAGAGCATCATCGCGAACAGATATTCGTTCCACGAGGTGATGAAGACGTAGATCGCGGTCGTGACGATGCCGGGCATCACCAGCGGCAGCACCACCAGCCGGATCGTCTGCAGGCGCGAGGCCCCATCGATCGTCGCGGCTTCGTCGAGATCTTTCGGAATCGCGTTGAAATAGCTGACCAGCATCCAGATCGAGAACGGGATCGAGAAGGTCGAATGGCCGATGATGACGCCGATGAAGGTGTCGATCAGCCCGAGCGTCCGCATCAGCACGAAGAGCGGGATGATSAGCAGCACGATCGGGAACATGTTGATGACGAGGAAGCCGGTCATCAGCATGCGCCGGCCGCGGAAGCGGAAGCGCGAGAACGAATAGGCGGCCGGCACGCTGGCTGCCAGCCCCAGCACGACGGCACCGCAGGCGATGACGAGGCTGTTCAGCAGGTTGACCGGGAAGCTCGTGCGCTGGATCAGCGTTTGATAGTGCTCGAAGGTCGTGCTGCTCGGCAGGTAGCGCACCGGGAACTGCGAGAGGTCCGCATTCGGCTTGATCGAGGTCAGCAGCATCCAGACGAAGGGCGCGAGCGCGAAGGCGAGCACCAGCAGGACGGGGATTTCGACCTGGATCAGATTGCGGGCGAAGGAACGGCGCCGGATCATCGCTCCATCTCCCCGGCCTGCCGGCGGACATAGAGCCAGACGATGCCGAGCAGGATCGCCGTCAGCATCAGCGAGAGCGAGGCGGCATAGCCGAACTCCATGCCGGTATAGGCACGCAGGAAGGCGTAGAGCGGCAGCGTATGCGTGGCATAGCCCGGCCCGCCGCCAGTCATCACCAGGATGACGTCGAGCGAATTGGCGACCCAGATGACGCGCAGCAGTACGGCCGTGGTCACGATGCCGGCGATCGAGGGCAGGGTGACGTGGACGAACTGGCGCCAGGGGCTGGCGCCGTCGATTTCGGCCGCCTCGTAGAGCTCTCCCGGCACGGTCTGCAAACCCGCCAGGATGGTGACGGTGAAGAATGGGAAGCCCTGCCAGACCAGCGCCAGCATGATGCAGGCCAGTGCCGTGGAGGGCTGGGCGAGCCACGGATGCGGGGCCGAGATCAGGCCGAGGCGCAGCAGGATGTCGTTGAAGACGCCAAGATTGAAGTCGTAGATCCAGGTCCACATCAGGCCGATGATCACGCTCGGCAGCGCCCAGGGGATGATGACGAGCGCGCGCGCCATGCCGCGCCACCAGAAGCTCTGGTTGAGCAGCAGCGCTGCCACGAGACCCAGCAGGAGCTGGAGCGACACGATGCCCGCGACCCAGATCGCAGAGTTCAGTAGCGCGATCCAGAAGACCTCGTCCGAGAGCGCAGTCGCGAAATTCCGCAGGCCGACGAAGCGGAAATTGTCGGGGTCGTAGAGAATGTAGTCGTGCAGGCTGTACCAGGCCGTCTGCAGGACCGGAAACAGGATGACCAGCGCCGTCACCAACAGTGCCGGCAGCAGGAAACCATAGGGTGTCGCCGCGCGAAGCATCGCGCTGCTCGCCGTCGTCTTGTTCATGGCCTCGTCCCTGTAGATCGATGGCTGGCGCCGGGTTTGGCCCGGCGCCGCGCGATGCGATCCGGCCTCAGCCGTGGAAGGTCTGCTCGACCGCCTTCATGAGATCGTCGGGATTCATCCCGCCGGTCAGCGCCCTCTGCAGGTTGGTGGGCAGGACGCGGCCGACGAAATCCGGCGTCTTCACATGGTCGGGGAGGGGCTTTGCGATCGGCAAGGAGGCGTCGCTCGCCTCGACGAAGCGCTTGGGATGCACGGTCCAGCTCTTCGCATCCGAGATGGTGATCGGCAGCTGGCCGCTGAGCTTGGCCTGCTCGGCATTGTTCTCGGCGCTCGACAGGAAGCTGATCCAGCGGAAGGCCGCCTCCTTGTTCTTGCTGCCCGCGAAGATGGCGTTGGACTCGTCGCCGAAATAGGTCCAGCCGCGGCCATCCGGCCCGCGCGGCACCGGCACGGCCGAGACCTTGTCGCCGAGCGCCCCAACGATCTCCGCGACCGAGCCGATATGGTGGATCGCCATCCCGGTCCGGCCGGCCTTGAAGGCATCGACGATCTGGCGGAAGGCGTCGGTCGGCGCCGAGGGCGGCGCGACCTTGTGCTTCACGGCGAGGTCGACGAACCAGCGATTGGCCGCGAGCGCCTTCTCCGTGACCATGCCACCCTTGTCGAAGCTGGCGCCGCCGCCCAGCACGAACGGCCCCCAATTGTCGTGGCAGCCGGCGCCGCCGCGCATGCCGTAGCCGTAGATGCCGTCCTTGGTCAGCGCCTTGGCGGCTGTGAGGAAGTCGTCGAAGCTCTTGGGCGGCTGGAGCCCGGCCTGTTGAAGCAGGTCCTGCCGGTAATAGAGATAGATCACGACGTAGTGCAGCGGCATGTAGTACTGCTTGCCGTCGGGCGAGCGGTTGATTGTCCAGACGTCGTCGGAAATGTCGCTGYGGCCTTTCCAATTGGCGAGGAAGCCGTCGAGCGGCTCCAGCGCCTTCATCTGCGAGAAGCGCGAGAGATAGGACAGGCGCACCATGGCGCAGTCGGGCTGGTTGCCGGCGACCAGGGCCGAGAAGATGCGGTTGATATAGTCGGTGCCGCCGCCCCAGGGGATCGGCTCGGCCTGGATCTTGATGTCCGGGTTTTCCGCCTCGAATTTCGCGACGAGGCTGGCCGGCGTGTTCTGCGGATTGTCGTAATGATACCACCAGCGCACCGTCGCCTTGCCTTGGGCAATGGCTGGTCTGGCGGCCTCGAAGGAGAGCGCGGCCGCTCCCGCGAGTTTCATGAAAGTCCTGCGTTCCATGACGTTCACTCCCTGAATTTTTTTATAGTCGTTCGGTGATGTAGGCGGCTCCGGCGTCGATCATGGCCTGCGCCGGAGCGAGCTTGCGGCTCATGCGCAGGCAGCCATGGATGACGCCGGGTACATGGTCGTGGCGGAAGGCGACGCCCGCTGCCGCGAGGCGATCCGCCAGACGGATGGTGTCGTCGACCAGCGGGTCGAGCCCGCCGACTGTCAGGTAAAGCGGCGGCAATCCGCGGAGGTCGGCATGCAGCGGCGCGGCGAGCGCCGGAGGGGCGTCGAAGGCCGCGCCGAGATAGTTGCGCCAGTACCAGCGCATATTCGCAGTGGTCAGGATGTATCCCTCGCCGAACCGCGCATGGCTGCCGGTTTCGAAGTCGGGGGCGTAGCAGCCATAGAACAGGGCGGCTGTGGCGGGGAGGGCAAGCCCCGCATCGCGGCGATGGATCATGGCCGCGAGCGCGAGCGTCGCGCCGGCCGAGTCCCCGGCAAGAGCCCAGCGCCGCGCATCGACATCGGGGCCGAGTTCGCCGCTGAGCCCGAAGGCGATGGCGCCGAGCGTATCCTCCAGCGGGATCGGATAGGGGTGCTCCGGCGCGAGGCGATAGTCGAAGCCGAAGACGGCGCAGCCCGACGCCACCGCGAGGGTCCGCATCGTGCCGTCATGGGTGTCGACCGAGCCGAAGGTCCAGCCGCCGCCATGAACGTAGACGATGACCGGCAGGGCGGTTCCGGGCTTGGGATGATAGAGCCGCCCGCGCAGCATAGCGCCGTCAACCTGCACCGCGATCTCACGCGCCGGTAGGTCGGGCGCGCCTTCGTTCCAGGCGATGGAGCCGGCATCGGCGGAGGCGCGGGCCTCCGCGATCGGCAGGGTCTTGAAATCGACGCCCGGCGCCGCCGCGAAACCGGCGAGGATGCGAGCCATCTGCGGATCGACGAAGGCGCTCACGCGGCCACCTCGTCGCCGCCTTGAATGACGATCGTATCGATATGGGAGCCGAGCGCTGCGGCGAGTCCGCTTCCATCGCCGGCAGCGAGGCGCTCATAGAGAATGTCGTGGCGTCGCGCCGTCTCAATCAGCGGGCGGCGATGCTCCGGCGCCCAGAGCTTGTAGCGGTTCGAGTGCATGATGCAGCGTGCCAGGATCTGCCCGAGGGCATCGAGGCCGGAGAGCCGGAACAAAGCGAGGTGGAAATCCTTGTCCGCCTCGATGACGCGGTACTCGTCGCCCTCCGCGGCGGCTTCCATCATCGCTGCCAGGATGCCGCGCAGGTCTTCGAGAGCCCGCCCGTCGGCATGCAGCGCCGCCTTCAGCGCGCCGCGCGTCTCGATGCGGCGGCGCAGCGCCAGCATCTCGTCGGCTTCCTCTTCCGTCAGCCGGGTCACGATCGTCCGTCGCCCCGAGCGGACGACGAGCCCATCCTCCTGCAGGCGCAGCAGCGCCTCGCGGATCGGGCCCTGACTGCAGCCGATCTCATGGGCGAGGCCGAGCTCGGTCAGGACCGTCTCCGGGGTCAGCTCGTTCAGGATGATCCGCCGTTTGACGATGCCATAGACCAGATCGGACGGGCGGCTGAGCTTCGGAATCAAGGCGCGTGCCTCGCTGGACAAGGTCTGTCGATATGAATATCGATATCATTATCGATAATGATGTCAACGCAGACTGCCGCAGGAAAGCTGATGGGTCACAGGATTCGGAAGATCGACGTCCACCTCGTCTCCGCCCCGGTCCTCGGCGGCTTCGCGGACGCGACGCGCAAGGTCGAGACGATCGGCTTCGTGATCGTCCGCATCACGACGGATCAGGGACTGGAGGGGATCGGCGTCACCTATCACGAGGTCGGCGGCGAGGCGACCTGCGAGTTGATCAACCGCAACATGGCGCCCAGGCTGATCGGCCGCGACCCGCTCGAAACCGAGGCGATCTGGCAGGAATTCTTCCACTATCTGCGCGGCGTCGGCCGCAAGGGGCTGATGTATTGCGCCCTCAGCGCCGTCGACATCGCGCTCTGGGATCTCAAGGGGAAGATCGTCGATCTGCCCCTCTACAAGCTGCTCGGCGGGGACCGGACCAAGGTGCCGGTCTATGCCAGCGGCGGCTGGACCTCCTATTCCGACGACCAGCTCGTCGACGAGATCAAGGGCATGGTCGCGCGCGGCTTCACGACCGTGAAGTTCAAGGTCGGCTTCGACGGCGGCCGCAATCCCAGGCGCGACGTCAAGCGCGTCCGCAAGGTCCGCGAGGCGGTCGGCCCCGACATCAACCTGATGGTCGATGCGAATAATTCCTTCGATGCGGCAACGGCCGTGCAGCTCGCCAACCGCATTCGCGAATACGACATCTTCCTGTTCGAGGAGCCGGTCTTCGCCGACGACATTCCCGGGCTCGCCCGCTTCAAGCGCGGCACCGATATCCCGCTGGCGACGGGCGAGCACGAATACACCAAGTTCGGCGTCAGGGACCTGCTCATGCACGACGCTGCGGACATCGTGCAGGTCGATGGCGCGCGGGCCGGCGGCTATACCGAGATGCTGAAATGCGCCGCTCTGACCCAGGCCTGGAACGTCAAATTCGCGCCGCATGCGATGGAGAACCTCCATCTGCATCTCGTCGCCGCCGTGCCGAACGCGCTCTTCCTCGAGCGCCTGCTGATGTTCGAGGACATCACCGCACAGGTCTTCGACGGCGCGCCGCTGCCGATCGACGGCCATATGCATGTGCCAGACCTGCCGGGCCTGGGCCTCAAGCTCAACATGGATTTCATCCGGGAGCGGGACGAAACCTCCCCGGCGAGTCATGCTTGAGCAGGATCAGGGTCTCGGATCGTTCAGCGGCTTGGTGAGGATCGCACCCCGCGCTCGTAGAGAGCCTGATTAAACAAGCCGTCCAGGGCCGGTGCTTGGGGGAAGTCGCCGAGCTCCACCTGATAGGCGAGCAGCGCCTCGGTCGCCTTGCGGATCTGGGCGGGGTCGTTGACGAAGCTCACGGCCGGCGAGACGAGCGCCTTGGCGATCGTCGATTCCGCGACCAGGTCGCCGCCAAGCACGGCCAGCACGAGCGGGGCGACCTTGGCCGGCTCCTTGCGAATCCGTTCGGTCGCTTGATGGAAAAGCCCGACGAAGCGTTCCGCCACTTCCGGGTGGTTTTTGACGAGGGCGCCCGAGGCGGCAACGACGACGCCGGGAATGTTCGGGAACATGTCCGGCGAGTTGACGATGCGCTTGATGCGCGGATCGCGTTCGGAAACCAGCGTCGCCGAGGGTTCGAGCAGCGTGCCGCCGTCGATGGCGCCGGTCAGCATCGCCTGCTGAACGACCTCGATGCCCATATTGACGATCTCGACATCGGACCGCTCGACCTTGCCGATCGTCCAGAGCCAGTGGTGAAGCGCGACCGTCGGCACRCCGCCCGGCGGAAGCGTGCCGAGCTTGGCCTTGCGGCCCGTTGCGGCGCTGAACGCCGCGAAGGCCTTCGCGGGATCGTCGGCGTTCTCGGCAAAAGCCTTGGCGAGGGCCGGGCCGGCCACGAAGGCCGTACCGCCGACCGCCGCGGCTGCGATCACGGATGTGTCCAGGCCGCGGGACCGGGCGACCGCAACCGGCGCGACGCCGATGACCAGGATATCGATCGTGCCGGACGCAAAGGCCTGGATGGCATTTGGGCCGGAATCGAACTTGGTGAGCTTGAGCTCGAGGCCGGCATCGCGTGCCGATCCGTCGCCGGCAAGGACGAACAGGGCGCTCGCCCCGATGACCGGCACGTAGCCGATGCGCAGCGCCGTGCTCTCGGCGAAGCCCGGCCGGATCCCGGCGACGGAGCCGGCCGCCAGCGCAAGCAGGGTTCTACGATCGATCATCTCGGGCTCCGCCTCCGCGCGACCTCACATAAGAGCGCGCATCGGCGTTATGTCACCGGATGGGAGGTGATTGCTTCCAAATCGCGAGGCTGCGGGAGAACGAAACCAGCGCGTGAGCGTGCGATACGGAAACGGCTTTCCCGCCGGAGGCTCCGCTCAGGCGGAGCGCTTCACCGGCTCGGCCGGGTCGAACTGGCTCTGAACCGGGTCGAGGCCCAGCCGGTCGCGCAGCGTCCCGTCGCCATATTCGCTTCGGAACAGCCCGCGCCTGCGCAGCAGCGGCACGACCTCGCTCGCAAAGATGTCGAATTGCGCCGGCAGAATCGGCGGCATGACGTTGAAGCCGTCGGCCGCGCCGGACACGAACCAGTCCTCGATGATATCCGCGATCTGCTCCGGCGTCCCGGTCGCGGTGAAGTGGCCGCGCGCGCCGGCGAGGCTGTGCAGCAGGCCGCGCAATGTTGGCCGCTCGCGGGCGACGAGCGCGGTGATCGACTGCGCCCGGCTGCGCGAAGCCTGGACCTGCGACGGATCGGGAAAATCCTCCGCCGACAGAACGTCGTCGAGCTTGAGATGCGAGAAGTCATGGCCGCCGAAGCGGCTCGACAGCCTGGCGAGCCCGACGCTCGGATGGGAGAGTTCATTCAGCTCTTCCCAGACCCGTTTCGCCTCCGCCTCGGTCGAGCCGATCGCGGCGCTGAGGCCGGGCAGGATGACGATCTGATCCGGGCCCCGCCCCAATGCCCGCGCCTGGGTCTTGATGTCGGCATAGAATTCGATCGCGCTGTCCTTGGTGAGATGCGCGGTGAAGATCGCCTCGGCATAGCGCGCGGCGAAGGCGCGGCCGTCCTTCGACGCGCCGGCCTGGACGAAGACCGGGCGGCCTTGCGGCGAGCGCGGGATGTTGAGCGCCCCTGCCACGCTGAAATGGCTGCCGCGATGCGCGGCGCGCCGGACGCGATCGGGGCGGGCATAGGTGCCGTGGTCGCGGTCGTCGACGATGGCGTCCCTCGCCCAGCTGTCCCAGAGCTTGGAGACGGCCTCGACGAAGTCGTGCGCGCGTGCATAGCGCTGGTCGATGCCGACCTGAGCCTCCTGGCCGAAATTGACGGCGGCGCCCGGCGCCCAGGAGGTCACGATGTTCCAGCCGATCCGCCCGCCGCTGAGATGGTCCAGCGAGGCGAACTGGCGGGCGAGGTTGTAGGGCTCGTTATAGGTGGTCGATGCCGTGGCGATCAGCCCGATCTGGCTTGTCAACGCAGCAAGAGCCCCGAGCAGCGTGACCGGCTCCAGCTCCCCGCGCGCCGCATGGGCGAGCTCGTCGCCGAGCGCGAGCTGATCGGCGAAGAAGATCGAGTCGAGCTTCGCCGCCTCTGCCGCAAGAGCGAGATCGCGGTAATAGGAGAGATCGCTCAACGCCTTCGCCGTCGAGGCGGGGTGACGCCAGGCCGTTTCGTGGTGGCCGCGGCCGTTGATGAAGAGGTTGAGGTGAAGTTCGCGTGCCATGGCGGATCGATCCTGTCGGATATGGKTCACTAGACGGCATCGGAGACGCCGAGCGCCGCGAGCAGATCGCCGCGCAAGGCTTCGAAATGAGGGGCTTTGAGGCGCGGATGCGCCAGGGCGACCGGGCGGTCGACGACGATGCGGCCGGCCTCCATAACCAGGACGCGGTCGGCGAGCTTGATCGCCTCGTCGACATCATGCGTGACCAGCAGGACCGTCGGCCGGTGCTGGCGGATCAGGCGGAAGAGCAATTCATGCATCCTGATCCGCGTCAGGGCGTCGAGTGCGCCGAAGGGTTCGTCGGCCAGCAGCAGGCGCGGCTGGCGCACCAGAGAACGCGCCAGTGCCACCCGCTGCTGTTCGCCACCGGAGAGCGCATTCGGCCAGGCGTCCTCGCGCCCGCCGAGCCCAACATCCGCAAGGGCGGCGCGGCCGCGCTCATCCGCATCAACCCCGCGCAGGCCGAAGACGACGTTCTGCAGCGCGTTCTTCCAGGGCAGCAGCCGGGAGTCCTGAAACAGGACCGAGCGATCCTGCGGCACGCTGATCCGGCCTTCGCCGTCGACGCCGTCATCGAGACCCGCCAGGGCGCGCAGCAATGTGCTCTTGCCCGAGCCGCTCTTGCCGATCAGCGCGACGAACTCACCCGGCGCGAAGTCGAGCGAAACCTCGCTCAGCACGGTTCGGCCGGAGAAGCGGCGCGTGACCTCGCGCAGGCTGACGGCGGCAGGCGCATGGCCTCGCGGCAGGTGGAGCGGATGGGCCGAGGCGTTCATGACGCCAGCGCCTTGCGGTAGGACAGCGCCCGCCGCTCCCAGAACCTGACCGCGAAATCCGAGCCGAGGCCGAGGATGGCATAGATCGCAAGGCCGACGACGATGACATCGGTCTGGCCGTAGTCGCGGGCGCGGTTCATCAAATAGCCGATGCCCTCGGTGGTGTTGATCTGCTCGAGCACGACGAGCGCGGTCCAGCAGGTGGTGACGGCGAGCCTCAGGCCGGTGAAGAAGCCGGGCAGGGYGCCCGGCAGCGCGACCTCGCGCAGGAAGGCGCCGCGGGACAACCCGACGCTGCGGGCAAGCTCGACATGGCGGATATCGATGCCCGTGAGCGCGGCATGGGTGTTGATGTAGATCGGCACCAGCACGCTGGAGGCGATCAGCGCGACCTTCATCGCCTCGCCGATGCCGAGCCAGAGAATGGCGAGCGGGATCAGCGCCAACGTCGGCACGGCCCGCTTGATCTGGACGAGCCCGTCGAGCGAGGCTTCGCCGATGCGGCTGAGACCGGCGGCGAGCGCCATCCCAAGGCCGAGCGCGACGCCGATGCCGAGGCCGAGATAGGCCCGCTGGGCCGAGGCGAGGAAATGGTCGGCCAGCGTGCCATTGCTCAGGAGCTCGATGCCGGTCAGGACGGCCGTCGACGGCGCCGCCAGGAATTTTGGCGAGAGCCAGCCGATCCTCGAGGCGAGTTCCCAGATCGCGACCAACGCGACCGGCCCGAACAGGATGCCGCCCCGCGGCAGGCGCGACGGCGCCAGTTGCAGCGGCCGTGCTGCTTGCGTTCCGACAGGATGCCTTTCGGTTTCCGCGCTGGGCTGGAAGCCGGTGGCATAGGTGATGAGACTCATGGCGTCCATCCGTCTCGGCCAGGGTGTCAGTTGGTCTTGGCGGCGATGACCTCGTCGAAGCGCAGGTCGAATTCCTCGCGCGCATCGAGCCGCTTCGGCAGGTCGCCGGCCTCGTGGATCACGTCGATCAGCGATTGCTGCTTCGCGATCAGGCTGGCCAGAAGCGGAAACTGGAACTCGCCTTCGGACTCGACGATCTTGCTGCCATCGGCCGGCTTCAGGTTCTGGCGCTTGACGTAATAGGCATCGACCCAGGCATCGACATTCTGGTGCGACCAGCGGCTGGCATCGATCCAGCCCGCCACGAATTCACGGATCGCCGCCGCCTTCGCCGGGTCGTCGAGGGCCTTCTGGCTGGCGTAGAGATAGGTCAGGCTCTTGGGCAGCCGGTCGTTCTGCGCCTTCGGCAGCGCGCTTGCGCCGCGATCGGCGAAGTCGGCGAGATAGCGCGAGAAATGCGGCTCGTTGAGCGCCGCGACATCGACCTGGCCGGTCCTGATCGCATCGGGGAAGTCGGCGGCCCGAAGCGGCACGAGCTTGACGTCCTTGCGCGTCAGCCCGGCGAGCTTGAGTGCGTTCAGCACGAAGGGCTGGCGTCCGGTGCCCTCGCCATAGGCGATGCTCTTGCCCTTCAGCTCCTCCAGGCTGTCGATCTTCAGGCCGGGACGCACGGCCAGGAAGTAATCGGTCTCGGAGGAGACGCGCGCGGCGATGATCGGGATCTTCTCGCCGGCGGCATGGGCCTGGATCGGCGGCGTGTTGCCGACGGTGGCGAGGTCGAGCGCGCCGGCCCGGAAGGCTTCGAGGATCGCCGGACCGCCGAGGAAATTGGCATAGGTTACGTTGCTCGAAAGCTTCGCCTGCACGCCCGAGGCGCGGATCAGCGTCTGCAGCGCCTCGTTCTGATCGGCCGCCACCAGCTTCGTCCCGGCCGGGATGTGCTGGGGAAGCGCCCCCTGAGCCGCTGCGTCGCGAGCGGCAGAGGGAATGAACGGCAGCAGCAGCGACACCTTCAGCACCGCGCGGCGGCTCGCTTCGAAGTGCTTGGAGTGCCCCGTCGTGCCGGCCATGGTCGTCACCTTCTGCAAATTCACGGTCGTCGGCGACCAGCGCCGGACTCCCCAAATCTTGCAAAAGGATCGTTTGTTAAGTCAAACGAATGTTCTTTTTAAGATACAACGCAAAGACGAAGAACCTTCCAACTCCGTGATGCCTTCCAGGAAGGAATGCCTCGTTCAGCCTGATGCTGGGTCTGCGGGCGGACGCCACCATGATGCGCGCGGCCCATCGCATGGGTTCGCCCTATGAATGGGCTTGCGGCAATGACCTGACCGCCATGTCGGTCACGGAAGTGGCCGAACGCGCGGAGGCGAGCGAGGGCAGCGTGATCTCGCTCTGCCGCCAGCTCGGCGCGCGCGGCTTCCAGCAGGTCAAGATCGCATTGGCGCGTGATCTCGTGCAGCCGGTGCAGTTCATCCACGAGGATCTCGCCCGCACCGACGACACCGGGACGGTGATCGAGAAGGTCTTCCGCAGCGATCTGCAGGCGCTGCACGACACCATGAAGGTGCTCGACAGAGGGGCGATGGAGCGCGCTGTTGCGGCGATCCGCAAGGCGCGCCGCGTCGAGCTCTACGGCATCGGCAGCGCCGCCCCGATCGCGGAGGACGCCAATTACCGGCTCCTGCGCATCGGCGTCGAATCCAAGGTCGTGGTCGATTCGCATGTGCAGGCGATCAGCGCCTCGCTGACCGGCCCCGATGTCGCGACGATCACGATCTCGCATTCGGGCTCGACGCACGAGACCGTCACCGCGACCAGGCTCGCGCGGGAAGCCGGGGCGATGACGATCTGCATCACCAATTTCGGCAAGTCTCCGCTGCTCGCCTATGCCGACATTGTCCTCAACACCATGGCGCGCGAGACCCAGTTCCGCACCGAGGCGATGACGAGCCGCATCGCCCAGCTCGCCATCATCGACGCCCTGATCGCCTGCCTGTCGCTGGCCGACTACGACAAGGCCGTCGCGACGATCGGCAAGACCTTCGACGTGCTCTCGACCAAGCGGTTCTAGCCGTCCGGATCGGTCCTGCGGCAAACTGTTCTGGCGGCATCGCGGGGTCCATCCTGGAAGCCCGTTCTCCGGCCCGTGGGGGCGCCCGCCCGCCGCGGCTTCGGCCGGAGCGGCAGTCGCCGAATTGTCGTAAAACTCACCCAATGCTGCGGGTTCATGCTCAGCGGAGCCGGTATGGACTATTTCAGGCGCTTCACCTTCCTGTTCGCAACGCCGAACTTCGATGCCGAGGATCTCGAAGGGATCCGCTTCCATCAGATCGTCGAGGAGATCGAGCGATCGGGCTTCGAGGTCGTCAAGGCGCGAAAGCTCGAAGATGCCGAGATCGCGGTCCAGACCGATGCCGCCATCGGCTGCATGGTGGTCGACTGGGGCAAGAAGGGGTTGGAGGGCAAGACGGCCGCGCTGATCAACCTGATGCGCCGGCGCGGCCTCGACTTCCCCATCATCCTGCTGATCCGCCGCAAGCGCTTCGAGGACGTGCCGGTCGAGGTGCTCGACTTCATCGACGGCTATATCTTTCTTTCGGAGGAAACCCCGCCCTTCATCGCCAAGAGCCTGATCAGCCGGCTGAAGCAATATGCCGACACACTGAAGACGCCGTTTTTCGGCGCCCTCGTCGACTATGCCGAGGAGGGAAACC
>NZ_JBFRDQ010000084.1:0-15901 GCF_052113865.1 Allobosea sp. TAB14
ACGCCGGAGAAGACGTTGAGGGCGACGACGCCGACGAAGAAGACGATCAGGTTGAGCTTGCCCAGCGGCTTCAGCATTGGGCCGGCGAGCCAGAACAGGGCGACGAGCGCGAGCGTGACGGCGGCCGCCAGCAGCACCGGCTTCCATGAGCCGAAGCGGATGAGGCGCAAGCAGGCGACGACGAGCATCAGGGCGATGCCGATGGGAAGCGCGCCCGCACGCCAGGCATTGGAGATCCCCAGCGCCGGCGTGACGATGAAGTTCTCTTCCTCCGCGTATTCCAGCGCATGCGGCAGGATCATCAGCAGAAAGGCGATCGCGGCGGTGACGGCGAGCGCCTCGAGCACCGCACGGGTGCCGGGCGAGACGCGGCTGACAAGCCCGGTCATGCGCATATGCTCGCCGCGCCTGAGCGCGATCACCGCGCCCAGCATCGACAGCCACAGGAACAGGATCGAGGCGAGCTCGTCGGACCACACCAAAGGTGCGTGGAAGACGTAACGCGCCAGAACGCCGGCGCCGAGCAGCGAGATCTCGACGACGACCAGAATCGCCGCGATCGCCTCGACCAGCAGGCCGAGCACCCGCTCGACAGGGGCGGCAGCGCGCCCAAGCGCGGTCGCGGAAACATCCGCCGAAATCGGCAGGCTTGCGCCGTGAGCATCCATCGAGACGTTTCCGCTTATCGTATTTTGAGCCCTTATAGGCCGGGGTGGGTCCGGGAGACTAGCCGTAACGTCGGGTTCTCCCGTTCGGCATGCACGCACCTCGATGCGTTGGGCCGCCTGGCTCAGGCCGATATCCCGTCAAGCAGTTTCGCGGGTTGCCTTTTTGAAAACAAAGAGAGAACATGGGCCATGTCCCTCACCGACGCCATTCTCAACCCGCCGCCGGCGCGGCCGGATATCACCCGCGCCGTCTGCCGGGGCGCCAGCCGGCATCTGCGCGAGCGCGGCCATGCCATCGTCAAGGAGATGACCTTCGCCAATGGCCGACGCGGCGACATCGTCGCGCTGTCGCCCGCGGGCGAGCTTTGGGTGGTCGAGGTCAAGTCCGGGCTCGCCGATTACCGGGTTGACGGCAAATGGCCGGACTATCGCGACTATTGCGACGGTTTCCTCTTCGCCGTGGCGCCGGAATTCCCGCGCGAGATCCTGCCTGATGATGTCGGGCTGATCGTCGCGGACGCCTATGGCGGCGAATTGCTGCGAGAGCCGCCGCGCCATCCACTCGCGCCGGCGCGCCGCAAGATGCTGACCATCGCCTTCGCGAAGCTGGCGGCGGGGCGTCTGGCGCTGCTCGAGGACCCRCCCGGCGCGGGCTGAGCGTCGGAGACGGCGCGTTCCGTGTAGCCGGGTGCCCTATCGTGAATTCATCTCACAGATGATGATCCGCCTCTCATACTAATTCACAGCCGCTTCAGGGGCTATCTCCGGGACAAATTTCGCATCCGGAGGCTTTCATGCCCGTYGCCCTTTATGCCCTGACCGTCGGTGCCTTCGGCATCGGCGTCACCGAGTTCGTGATCATGGGCCTGCTGCTGCAGGTCTCGGGCGATCTCGGCGTGTCCATCCCCGTCGCCGGCCTGCTGATGACCGGCTATGCGCTCGGCGTCTTCGTCGGCGCGCCCATCCTGACCATCGCGACGCGCGGTCTGCCGCGCAAGACGACGCTGCTCGTGCTGATGGCGATCTTCACCCTCGGTAATCTTGCGGCCGCCCTGGCGCCGAGCTTCGCCTGGCTGATGACGGCGCGCATCGTGACCGCGCTGGCGCATGGCACGTTCTTCGGCGTCGGCTCGCTGGTGGCGACGAGCCTCGTCGCGCCCGAGCGCAAGGCCTCCGCCATCGCGATCATGTTCACTGGCCTGACGCTTGCGACCCTGCTCGGTGTGCCCTTCGGCTCCTGGCTCGGCCTCGCCTTCGGCTGGCGCTCGACCTTCTGGGCGGTCACCGCCATCGGCATCCTGGCTTTCCTCGTGCTGGCGGCCTTCGTCCCCGCCGACAAGGAGCGCGTCGTCCCGGGGCCGCTCGCCGAGGAGCTGAAGGTGCTGGCTCGGCCCCAGGTCCAGCTCGGCCTCGTCATAACCGTGCTCGGCTTCGGCGGCATCTTCGCGATCTTCACCTTCATCCAGCCGATCCTCGTCCAGCTCGCCGGCTTCAGCGAGGCGGCGGTCTCGCCGGTGCTGCTCGTCTTCGGCGGCGGCCTCGTCGTCGGCAATCTGCTCGGCGGCCGCTGGGCCGACCGGAGCCTGGCGCCGGCGCTGATCGGTTCCCTCGCCTTGATGACCGTGGCGATGTTCGCGTCGGGCTTCGCCTTCCACAGCCAGACCGGCGCGGTGATCGCCGCCTTCGTGCTGGGCGCGGCGGCCTTCGCCACGGTGGCGCCGCTGCAGATGTGGGTGCTCCAGCAGGCGGGCGGCGCCGGCCAGGGCCTTGCGTCCAGCCTGAACATCGCCGCCTTCAATCTCGGGAATGCGCTGGGCGCCTGGCTCGGCGGGCTGGTGATCTCGCACGGCCCCGGGCTCGGAGCGATCGCACCGGTCGCCGCGCTGGTGCCGTTCGCGGCGCTGGGGCTGGCGGCGCTCGCGCTGACGCTGGATCGGAAGGCCGCGCGGACGGTCTGCGCCTGAAGAAGACGCTTCGGAAAGCAAAACCCCGCCGGATCGTGATCCGGCGGGGTTTTCGTTATCTGCCTGGCGTCAGCGCGGTGCGCGCTTGGCGAGGATGCGCTGCAAGGTGCGCCGGTGCATGCCGAGGCGACGCGCCGTCTCGGAGACGTTACGGTTGCAGAGTTCGTAGACGCGCTGGATATGCTCCCAGCGGACCCGGTCTGCCGACATCGGATTTTCCGGCGGCGAGGGGCGGGCGTCGCGGGCGGCGGCCAGCGCCGCATGGATCTCGTCGGCATCGGCCGGCTTGGCGAGGAAGTCGAAGGCGCCGAGCTTCACGGCGCTGACCGCCGTCGCGATATTGCCGTAGCCGGTCAGGACGACGCCGCGCGCATCCGGGCGGCGCTCCTTCAGCCGGGCGATCACGTCGAGCCCGTTGCCGTCGCCGAGCCTGAGATCGATCACCGCGAAGGCGGGTGCCGCCTCTTCCACGGCGGCGAGGCCGGCCGCGACGCTGTCGGCGATGCGCACGATATAGCCGCGGCCTTCCATGGCGCGGGCGAGGCGGGTCAGGAACGGCTTGTCGTCGTCGACCAGCAGCAGGGACATGTCGGCGCCGGTTCCGGGCCTGTCGATCTCGCTCTGGGTATCCTGCATTCTGGTCTCCTTGCCGCTTGTCCATGCGCGCTGCGGTTGCGCGGGTTTTGGGATCGTTTCGGTTGTTCGCAGGGCTTTGGCCCCGCGCTCAACCCCTCTCATGTAGTGCGGATGGCGGGGCTGCGGTACCCCCGAAGGCCGGAAGGTCGGCTTCGAAGATGTCGCGGGGCCAGTCGATCCGGATCGAGGCGCCGCTCTCCGGCGCCGGCCGGTTCGAGAATTCGATCGAGGCGCCGCCGCGTTCGAGCAGCGTCTTGGCGATGAAGAGCCCGAGGCCGAGCCCGCCGCCGGCGCGGTTCTCCGCAGTCCCGCGCGAGAGATAGGGCTCGCCCGCCCGCATCAGCACGTCGGGCGGAAAGCCCGGCCCGTCATCGGCGATGGTCAGCGTGACATGGCTTGCGGTCCAGGAGGCACGGATCGTCACGGCCGCGCGCGCGAAATCGACGGCGTTGTCGACGATGTTGCCGAGGCCGTAGATCATGCCGGGATTGCGTCGGCAGACGGGCTCCGGCTTCTCGCCTTGCATGGTGATCTCGAAGGGCACGCCGAAGGGTCGCTGCGGCCCGGCCGTTTCCTCGATCAGCAGGCGCAGCGTCAGCCTGTCGAGCGGGCCGGCATCTTCGTCCTGCAGGCTGGAGAGCTTGGCGAGGATGCCGCGGCAACGCTCGACCTGCTCGCGCAGCAGCGCGATGTCCTCGGCCATCTCCCCGTCGGGCGGGGCGAGGCGCGTCAACTCGCGGGCGACGAGCGCGATGGTGCCGAGCGGCGTGCCGAGCTCATGCGCGGCAGCGGCGGCGAGCCCGTCGAGCTGCGAGAGATGCTGCTCGCGCGCCAGCACGAGCTCGGTCGCCGCCAGCGCATCGGAGAGGTCGCGCGCCTCCTTGGCGACGCGCCAGGCATAGATGCCGGTGAAGGCGAGGCCCAGCACCAGCGCGACCCAGTTCCCCAGCTGGTAATAGGGCGGCAAGGTCGGCCGGTCCGGCCCGGCCCAGGGCAAAGGCAGGTGGAAGCGGCTGAGCACGGTCGCCAGCGCCGCGGCGAGCAGGCCGAGCACCAGCGTGCGCTGCGGCGGCAAGGCGGTCGCCGAGATCAGCACCGGCGCCAAGAAGAGGATGGCGAAGGGGTTCTGCAGCCCGCCGGTCAGGTAGAGCAGCGCCGCGAGCTGGACGATGTCGAAGGCCAGCAGCGCGGTTGCCGGGGCGTCCCTCAGCCGGTGGCTCAGCGGAAAACGCACGCGCAGCGCGATGTTCAGCCAGGCCGAGATCGCGATCACGCCGAAGCACCAGCCGAAGGGCAGGAGGAAGCCGAGGCCGAAATGGACGCCGGCGACGGCGACGCTCTGCCCGGCGATGGCGAGCCAGCGCAGGCGCACCAGCGTGTCGAGCCGCAGATGCCGGTTGGAGCGCATCAGGGCAGGCGTCGTCAGGTCGGAGGCCGTCACTGTTCCAGAACCTTGCCCAAGACCTTGCCCAAAATCTCGCCTAAGACCGCGTTCGACACCCCGTTCAACACCTTGCGATTGCTGCCGTCCTGGCTCCGTCCGCGCCGCTGCGGAGCGAGGTTCCTGCCATTGGCCATCCACATGTCAGAGAATCTTAGCCTTTAGCCGGGTTGAATGAGAACAAAATCAACGTAAGGTGCGTTGTTGCGACGCATCATCGTTTTGCTGCGCCGCCGGAAGGACGTCAAAATCGCATGTACGGGGCCGCCATGTCGTTTGCCTATCATGCCTATGAAGCGGTTCACATGCTGGTGAGCCCGATGCGCGGTGTCTCGGACGCGATGCAATTGGCGTTCAAGAACCCCGCCAATCCGCTGACCTATACGCCGATGGGCCGCAGCGTCGCAGCGTCCTGCGAATTGTTCGAGCGCATGACCCGCCGCTACGGCAAGCCGGCCTTCGGCCTCGACGAGACGACGATCAACGGCGTCAAGGTTCCGGTCGAGGAGCGCGTCGTCTGGGAACGGCCCTTCTGCAAGCTCGTCTATTTCGACCGCAAGATTCCCGGCCGCCGCAAGCCGCAGCCCAAGGTGCTGATCGTCGCGCCGATGTCCGGTCACTACGCCACGCTGCTGCGCGGCACGGTCGAGGCCTTCCTGCCCGGCCACGAGGTCTACATCACCGATTGGGCCGACGCCCGCCTCGTGCCGCTCTCGGAAGGCCGCTTCGATCTCGATGACTACATCGATTATGTCATCGACATGGTGCACAAGCTCGGCCCCGACACGCATGTCATGGCGATCTGCCAGCCTTCGGTGCCGGTCATTGCCGCCGTCGCGCGGATGGAGGCCGAGGGCGACAATGGCGCGCCGCGCTCGATGACGCTGATGGGCGGGCCGATCGACACCCGCCGCTCGCCCACCGCGGTCAACCAGCTGGCCATGGAGCGCGGCACCGACTGGTTCCGGCGCAACTGCATCACCACCGTGCCCTTCCCGCATATGGGCGCGTTCCGGCAGGTCTACCCCGGCTTCATGCAGCTGTCGGGCTTCATGGCGATGAATATCGACCGCCACGTCACCGCCCATTACGACATGTTCAAGCATCTCGTTTCCGGCGACGGCGATTCCGCCGAGAAGCACCGGGATTTCTACGACGAGTATCTCGCGGTCATGGATCTGACGGCGGAATTCTACCTGCAGACGGTCGACACCGTCTTCGTCAAGCACGCCTTGCCGAAGGGCGAGATGATGCATCGCGACAAGCCGGTCGACCTCACGGCCGTCCGGCGCGTCGCGCTGATGACCGTCGAAGGCGAGCTGGACGACATCTCCGGCGTCGGCCAGACCAAGGCGGCGCATGATCTCTGCGTCAATATTCCCGACGCGAAGCGGGTCCACTATCTCCAGCCCAAGGTCGGCCATTACGGCGTCTTCAACGGCTCGCGCTTCCGTGCCGAGATCCAGCCGCGCATCTCCGATTTCATGGTCAGCCTCGACATGGAGGCCGCCAAGGACCGCCGCGACGAGAGCGCGGGCGAGCAGCGCAAGGCGTTGAAGATCGCGGGCTGAGCCTTCCCGGCTGACGGAGGCTGCGGCGCGCAGCCTCTTCCGCATCGCCCGCGAATCCCGCACAATCACCGCGCATGCGCATCTCCCTGTTCAAGCGCCAGCCCGACCCGGACCGCATCGACGTGGTCCATGCCGGCCAGCGTTTTCCCGTGCTGGTGAAGCGGCGCGCCAATGCGCGGCGCATGACCCTGCGCGTCTCGCAGGCGACGGGCGAGGTCACCCTGACCTTGCCCGAGCGGGCCGATTTCGCCGCTGGCCGGGCGTTCGCCGAGAATCATGGCGGCTGGATCGCGGCCCGCATCGCCAAGCGCCCCCTCGCCGTGCCTTTCGAACCCGGGCGGGTGATCCCGTTGCGCGGCGTGCCGCATCGCATCGTCCACTGGTCGAAGGCGCGGGGCGTGACGCAGACGACGACGGACAAGGACGGCGCGCCGATCGTCGCGGTGGCGGGCGAGGGCGCCCATGTCCCGCGCCGGGTCAAGGATTTCCTCAGGCGCCTCGCGCTGGAGGATATCGAGAAGGCGGTGCGCCGCCATACCGCCAATCTCGGCATTCCCGCTCGCAAGATCACGATTCGCGACACAACGAGTCGCTGGGGTTCCTGCTCCGCGCAGGGGCATCTGAATTTTTCCTGGCGGCTGATCCTCGCCCCGGCCTTCGTGCTCGACTATCTCGCCGCCCATGAGGTCGCCCATCTCAAGGAGATGAACCACTCGCACCGCTTCTGGGCGCTGACACACAAGCTCTGCCCGCGCACGGAGGAGGCAGAGGCTTGGYTGAAGCGCCATGGGGCGGGGCTGCACGGCTTCGGTTGAGGCGTCGCGGGCAGGCTTCGCCAGCCCTCTTTCCGCCGTTAACCACTTTCTGAAAATTGTACCCGCACACTGGGCGCCGATTCGCCTTCAGTGTGAGTATGCTTATGGGTCAGGTCATCGCCTTCCGTCGTCCGCCACAGCCCGCCCCGGTCGGGCAGCCCGTCCTGGGCCTGTTGTCGGCGGTTGATTTCGCTCTGCGCGACCTCGCCGAGATCATGCCCCACATCGCCCTCGATTCCGCCCGCCAGCAGGCCGAAGCCTGCCGCGCCATGCTGGCCGAGGCGTTCGACGCCGAGATCGAGGCCGAGCTCGGCAATTGAACCGTCGCTGCATGGCGCCCCGGCCTCCGTGAGGCTTGCCGGGGCGTCAGAATTGTCGAACCTCTGACGGAAAGAGCCGGCTGAATCGCTGGCTGCCCGTGGGAGGTTTGCGGATGTTCCTGAGCAACAGCGACATGGTCGATCTGGTCGATCTCAGACATCGGCTGCATCGCCGGCCCGAGATCTCCGGCGAGGAACGCGAGACTGCCGCCACCATCGTCGCCTTCATCGAACCGACGCAGCCGGACCGCATCGTCACGGGCCTCGGCGGCCACGGCGTCGCGGCGATCTACGAGGGCGCCGAGCCCGGACCGACGGTGATGATCCGCGCCGAGCTCGACGCGCTGCCGATCGAGGAACTCTCCAGCAGCGATTATCGCTCTGAAATCCCCGGCAAGGGCCATCTCTGCGGCCATGACGGCCATATGACCATCCTGGCGGGGCTGGCGCGCGGGCTCCACCGCAATCCGCCCAGGCGCGGCCGCGCCATCCTGCTGTTCCAGCCGGCGGAGGAGACCGGCGCGGGAGCGGCTGCCGTCATCGCCGATCCGAAATTCGCCGCGATCGCCCCCGATTACGCTTTTTCCCTGCATAACCGCCCGGGCGTGCCGGTCGGCCATGCCCGCATCTCGGAAGGCGCGGCGAACTGCGCCTCGCGCGGCATCAGGATCGTATTCACCGGCGAAACCTCGCATGCCTCGACGCCGGAGCATGGCCGCTCGCCCGCGCCGGCCATCGCGACGCTGATCCCCGCGCTGACGGCGCTTGGGCCGGGCGGCCCGCTCGACGAGCATTTCCGTCTGGTCACGGTGACCCATGTCGAGATCGGCGAGCCGGCCTTCGGCATTGCGCCGGGTCATGGCGAACTCTGGGCGACGCTGCGGACCGTCAACGACGCGCAGATGGGTGCACTCTGCGCGGCGGCGGAGGCGCTGGTGCGCGAGGCGGCGGAGGCGAACCGGCTGACGGTCGAGATGAGCTATCACGACATCTTCCACCATTGCGAGAACGAGCCGGAGGCCGTCGCCATGCTGCGCCGGGCGATGGACGAGGAGAACGTCCCGCACGGGCCGACCAAGCCGTCGCGTGGCTCGGAGGATTTCGGCCTGTTCGGCCGTGGTGCGAAATCGGCGATGTTCCTGCTCGGTTCGGGCGATACCGCCCATCTGCACAATCCGGATTTCGACTTCCCGGACGATGCCATCGGCACCGGCGCGCGCGTCTTCATGCGGGCGCTGCGCAATCTCCTCGGCGAAGCGCAGCCGGCCTGAGTCATGGCAGCGAATTGGACAGGGGCCGCCGCGCGCGCGGCCGACATCGCCGCCGCCTGGGGCCGGGAGGCCGGGCCGGGTGGCGCCGTCGTGCTCTTCGACCGCGACGGGGTTCGCGAGGCGTTTGCCGGCGGGCTCGCCAGCATCGAGCACGGCCTGGCCTTCACGCCCGCCACGCCGAACCGCTTCGCCTCGATCAGCAAGCATGTGCTGGCCGTGGCGCTGCTGCGCGAGAGCGTTCCGCTCGACGCCCCGCTCGGCCGCTGGCTGCCCGAACTGCCGGCGCCCTTGGCTGAGGTCGAGCTCGGCCGCGCCCTCGACATGACCGGCGGCCTGCCGGACATGATGGAGGCCTTCTGGCAGCAGGGCGCGCCCTATACGGCGACCTTGAGCGCCGACGAGATCTACGCGCTCGCCTGCCGTTTCCCGTCATTGAGTGCGCCATCGGGCACCGAGATGGCCTATTCCAACACGGGCTGGAGGCTGGGGCAGCGCATCCTCGAGAAGCTGACCGGCAAGCCCTATGGCGAGACCGTTGCGGCGCTGTCGGGCGAATTCGGGCTCTCCTTCCGCCTGCCCTATGACAGCGCGGAGATCGTGCCCGGCCTCGCCACCGGCTATTGGCGCGATGGCGCGGCCTGGCGGCGCGGCCATTACGGCTTCCATTTCTCCGCCTCCGGCGGCATCGCCGGTTCGTCCGCCGACCTCGCCGGCTGGTTTTCGGCTTTGCTCGCCGGCCGCGGTCCTCTCGCCGGCATGCGGGAGCGGCTGACGGCGCCGCGCCATTTCGGGGATGGCAGCGAGAGCGTCTACCGGCTCGGGCTGGTCTGCAGCCGTCTCGGTGGCATCGACGTTGTCGGCCATGGCGGCTCGCTGCCGGGCTATCGCAACCATGCCCTGATGGCGCCCGCGCTCGGCGTCGGCGTGGTCGTGCTGACCAATCGCGAGGAGGAGGCGCTCTGGCCGGCGCTGACGGTGCTGGCGGCCTTGCTGGGGGAGCCGCTGCCGGCTGCGGCAGAGGCTCCTGTGGGGCTCTTCGCGAGCGAGGAGGGCCCGTTCTGGGCCGAGCTGACCGCCGATTCGATCAGCTTCATGGGCGGTTATGAGCGCCTCGTCGCCGATGGCGAGGTCGGCCTGCGCAGCCTGCCGGCCTATCTCGACATTCGCCTGCGGCGGGAAGGGGCGGACGGCCTCGCCGGCCTGATCGGCGGCGTCCCGCGTTCGCTGCGGCGCGTACCCGCGGACACGCCGTTCGACGCGCGATTGATCGGCCGCTGGCGCGATCCGCACTTCGGCACCGAGATCGCGATCCGGCCGGATGGCACCGCGCTATGGCCCTGGCCGGCCGGCGGCACCGCGACCCGGCTGACGCCGCTGCCCAACGGCCGGGCGCTGGCCGATCTCGCGCACGGACCCTGGCGGGCGCGATCTTGCCTCTGGCTCGACAGTACCGGCGGTTTGCGGGTCGCCGGCCACCGGGCGAGGATCTTGCAGATGGAGCGTGTCGGCTAGGCGCTCCTGAGGGGGAGGCGCCGGCCTGACGAAGACTGGAGGAGGTTCCGATGCGTCTACCCCGCCTTGCAACGGCTCTTGCCCTGACTGCGGCGGCCCTGCTGCCCCTTGCCGCCCGGGCACAGACGCAGCCGGCGCCGAACCGGGTGCTGCGCGTCGCGCCGCATGCCGATCTCAAGACGCTCGATCCGGTCGCGGCCTCCATCGTCATCACCCGCATGCACGGGCTGATGATCTACGAGACGCTCTTCGCCTGGGATTCGAACCTCCAGCCCAAGCCGCAGATGGTCGAGAGCTTCKMGACYKCKCCGGACAAGCTGWCCTGGWSKTTCACSCTGCGGCCCGGCCTCAARTTCCATGAYGGCCAGCCGGTGACGACGAAGGACGTCATCGCCTCGCTCGCGCGCTGGATGAAGCGCGACACCATCGGCGGCAAGCTCGCCGAATATACCGAAGGCATGGAGGCGGTCGACGCCAGGACCTTCAAGCTCAAGCTGAAGCGCCCGCTCGCGCTGGTGCCCTTCGCGCTCGGCTCCGCTGTCGGCCAGATCCCGGTGATCATGCGCGAGGCCGATGCCAAGAGCGACCCGATGAAACCGATCACCGAGGCGATCGGCTCGGGCCCCTTCACCTTCAATCGCGCGGAATGGCGCAGCGGCTCGAAGATCGTCTATGACCGCAACCCCGATTACGTGCCGCGCTCCGAGCCGGCCGACGGGCTCGCGGGCGGGCGGGTCGTCAAGGTCGATCGCGTCGAATGGCTGATCATGCCGGATGCCGCGACCGCCGCGGCCGCGCTCCAGACCGGCGAGATCGACATCTGGGAGCAGCCGAGCCAGGACCTGATCCCGACGATCACTTCCAATCGCGACGTCAAGGTCGAGCGTTATTCCAACCTCGCCAATCAGGTGATGCTGCGGCCGAACCATCTCTATCCGCCCTTCGACAATCCCAAGGCCCGGCTCGCGCTCGCCTATGCCACGGACCAGGCCGATTTCCTCGCCGCCGGCTTCGGTGACGAGGAATGGTGGAAGCGCTGCAACGCCTATTTCGTCTGCGGCAGCCCGAACGGCACCGAAATCGGGGCGGAAGGCTATGCCAAGCCCGATCTCGAGAAGGCGCGCCAGCTCCTGAAGGAAAGCGGCTACAAGGGCGAGAAGCTGGTGCTCTCGACCAGCAATGACATCGCGCCGATCGGCCGCATGGCCGAGGTCGCGGCCGATTCGCTGAAGAAGGTCGGCTTCAATGTCGAGGTCCAGTTCGCCGATTGGGGCGCTGTCACCACCCGCCAGCAGAACAAGAGCCCGCCGGATCAGGGCGGCTGGAACCTCTTCGTCACCTATGCCTCCGGCGCGACCATGCAGTCGCCGCTGACCAATATCGGCACCAACATGGCCTGCGAGCGCGCCTGGGCCGGCTGGCCTTGCGATGCCGAGGCCGAGAAGCTGCGCGGCGCCTTCGTCGATGCGCCCGACGATGCCAGCCGGCAGCTTGCGCTCGAGGCGCTGCACAAGCGGCTGGCGGAGGTGCAGCCTTACCGCGTGCTCGGGCAGTTCGATCAGCCCTATGCTCGCCGCAGCAATATCAGCGGCGTGCTGGCGGCGCCAGTCATGCTGTTCTGGAACATCGAGAAGAAGTGAGGCCGCGCTCTATCTTGGCGCGCGCGTCGGAATGAAATGCGGCTCGGCCCGCCAGACGAAATCGCGGCTTTCGCCGGGTGCGAGCTTGAGCACGCCCGGCTTGTCCGCGAATTCGCCCTGCCAGCCGATCGGGCTCGCCATGCTGAACCACGGCTCGATGCAAAGGAAGGGCGCGCCCGTCGGCTTCGACCAGATGCCGAGGTCCTTGTAGCCTTCCCAGCTCACGCTCAGTGCCCGGACCTCGCGCCCGGCTTCGTCGAGAGCGGCGAAACGCACGGCGTGATTGGCGACATCCGCAATGACGATGGCGTCATTGGCGAAAAGCCCCTCGGTCAGTTCGAGCTCCCGCCCGGCGAAAGGCAGCGGCAGCGCCGGGCCGAGCAATCCACCCGCGACGCCGAGGCCGGGGCCGGGTTCGGCTTGCGGAAAACTCAGCCTGTGCCGCTCCTTCGGAACGCCCTCGGCCAGGGGCCAGAGGAAAGCCGGGTGGGCGCCGACGCCGCAGATCAATGCCGTCTGCGCCGGATTCGTGACATGCGTCGTCACCGACAGCGCGCCATCCGCGATCTCGTAGGTCATCCGCAGCACGAAGCGGAACGGATAGATTGCGAGCGTCGCCTCGCTCTCCCGCAATTCCAGCACGGCGCGGCTTTCGCTGCGCTCGACCCATGCGAACAGGCTGTCGCGGGCGAAGCCGTGCTGAGTCAGGTGGTAGGCGCGGCCCTGATGGATCAGCGTGTCCTCCGCCAATCGTCCGACGATGGGAAAGAGCACCGGCGCATGGCGCGGCCATTCCGGCCCGCCATGCCAGAGCAGCGGGCCATCCGCATCCGAAAACGCGACGAGTTCGCCGCCCTGTGCGCGGATTGTCGCCTTCAGCCCGCCGGAGGCGATCTCATGGGTGTCGCTCATGGTTCTTCTCCGCCGGCGGCCTGTCCCTGTCGATAAGGCAATCGCCGGCCGCTGGGAATCCGTATGGCCGCACAGGCGCTGCGCGAGGCCCAGCCTTGCCGGCAGGCCGCTTGCCGAAGCCGGGCCTTTCGGGCGATCTGGCGGCGCGGGGCCGTCGAAGCCATCGCGAGCCATGCCTGAGCAGGACCGGCCATGCCCTTCACCATCGACCATATCGTCATCGCCGTCGCCGATCTCGACCAGGCGATGCGGGATTATGAAGCGCTGGGCTTCACGGTTCTTCCCGGCGGCGAGCATCCGCGCGGCTCGCGCAATGCGCTCGTGGTGCTGGCGGATGGCGCCTATCTCGAGATCATCGCCTTCCCGACCCCGGTTCCGGATTTCCGCTGGTGGGAGGTGTTCCGGGCGGCCGGCCCCGGCTTCGTCGACTACGCCTTGCTTCCGGATGATTTCGAAGCGGACATCGCGCGCCAGCGTGCCGCCGGCATCGAGCTGGAGGGCCCGATCGACGGCAGCCGGCTCCAGCCGGACGGCAGCCGCATCGCCTGGCGTTCGGCGCGCCCGCTGGAGCCGGACATTCCGTTTCTGGTCGAGGACACCACCCCGCGCCATCTGCGTGTGCCGGAAGGGGCGCCGCGCATCCATGCCAACGGTGTGACCGGCGTGGCGGCCGTAACTGTGGCCGTGCGCGATTTGGCCGCCGCGACGGCGCGCTACCGCGCCTTGCTCAGGCAAGAGCCTGTCGCGGTCGGCACCGTGCCGGGGCTCGGCTTCGGCCTCGCGCAGTTCCGCATCGGCGAGCAGATATTGTCCATCGTCGCGCCCCGCGACGCAGACCAGGCGCCTTCGTCGCATCTGGCGGCGCGCGGCCAGGGCATCTGCGCGCTGTCCTTCTTCGGGGCCGAGGACATCGCGCTCGACCGGGGGGCGAGCCATGGCGCGCCGCTGGAGATCGTGCGGCGCCGGCGGTCATGATCTGGTCACGCGCATCGGCGACAAGGGTGCGTTTACATTCGAATCATTCTATTTATTCAATAAAAACAACGACTTGAACGAATCGCGCTGCTCGCCTATGTCTCCTTCCGCTGAAGGAATCGACGGAGGGAAGTGCCAGCATGACCGGCATCACCGAAGCAGATGTCGCGGCCGTCATCGGCCGAATCGACGAGATCATCATGCGGGAAGTGGTCCGCACCGGCGCGAGCCGGCCGGAACTGCGCCGCGCATTCGCCCTGGCCAAAGGGCCGGCCGATTTCTCCACCCATACCGCCTTGCCGGCGCGCATGCGGCGCCTTGTCGACCTGCTCGCTGTCGCCTTGCCCGAGCAGGGGCCGCCGCCGCCCCATCGTCCCGCGGCGATGCGGGGCATCGACCGTGCCGCCTGATCTGTCGGACGGCGAGATGCTCG
The DNA here is from genome assembly GCF_052113865.1 of Allobosea sp. TAB14. Classification (NCBI taxonomy): domain Bacteria; kingdom Pseudomonadati; phylum Pseudomonadota; class Alphaproteobacteria; order Hyphomicrobiales; family Alloboseaceae; genus Allobosea; species Allobosea sp. TAB14. Next base: position 14,159 of record NZ_JBFRDQ010000084.1, read on the forward strand.
AAGCGGCAGGGCGCGACATCCGCGAGGCGATGATGGCGGCGTTCTGCGCCGCGCTGCAGGGGACCCGGCTGCCGCCCCTGGCGCTGGTCGAACTGACGGCGGAGGCGCTGGGATCGATCTACAGGGAGGTGGCGGATGCTCATTGCGGCAATCGGCCGTGCCCTTGTGGCTGGCAGCCATGTCCTGCGGCGGATCTGGAGGCGCTTCAAGCGGCGCTGAAGCGCGGCGCGGCGCTGTCGCGGCATCCCGACCTCGCGCGGATGGCGGTGGCCGGCCGGGCCTGATCTCGCATTTCGGGCCGGGCTCATGGTAAGTCGCTGCGAGCCTTCGGAGCAGCATGCGCAACATCCTCGTCATCGGCATCGGAGCCGGCAATCCCGACCACGTCACGATCGAGGCGATCGAAGCGCTCAACCGCGCCGATGTGCTGTTCATTCCCGACAAGGGCGAGGAGAAGGCGGCGCTGCGCCACCTGCGCGAGGCCATTTGCGCGCGTTTCATCCGCAAGCCCGGCTATCGCAGCGTGCCGGTTACCATTCCAAGGCGGGCCGAAGCCGGCGACGACTACCAGGGCGTGGTCGACGATTGGCATGCGCGCATCGCGGCCAGCTACCGGGGCTTGTTCGAGAGCGAGCTGGCCGAGGGCGAGACCGGCGCCCTGCTCGTCTGGGGCGATCCGGCGCTCTACGACTCGACGCTGCGCGTCATGGAGCGGGTCGCGGCTTCCGGCCTCGATCTCGACTGGCAGGTCTATCCCGGCATCAGCAGCGTCCAGGTGCTGGCCGCCCGCCACCGCATTCCGTTGAACACCATCGGCGCGCCGATCCTGATCACGACCGGCCGGCGGCTGGCCGCCGGCTTTCCCGCCGATCAGGACAGCGTCGTGGTGATGCTCGACGGGGAACAGGCCTTCGCCAAGATCGCTCCCGACGGGCTCGACATCTTCTGGGGGGCCTATCTCGGCACGGCCGACGAGATCCTGCTCGCCGGGCCGCTTGGGGAGACCCTCGCCGAAATCACCCGTGTCAGGGCCGAGGCCCGCGCCCGCCATGGCTGGATCATGGACACCTATCTGCTGCGCCGTCGCGCTGCGGCTTGACGGACGCGCCCTCATCCGCCATCGCTCCGGCCGTCCTTCAAGCGCCGGAGCCGTGTCCCATGTCCCTCGCCGATCTCGCCGCCACCATCGACGCCGCCTGGGAGAACCGGGCCGAGATCGGCATCTCGACCAAGGGCGCCGTGCGCGAGGCGGTCGAGCGGGCGATCGAGATGCTCGATGCGGGCGAGGCCCGCGTCGCGGAAAAGCAAGGCGCGGATTGGATCGTCCATCAGTGGCTGAAGAAGGCGGTGCTGCTCTCCTTCCGCCTCACCGACAACATGATCATCGCCAACGGCCCGGGCGAGGGCGTGTTCTGGGACAAGGTGCCGTCGAAGTTCGAGGGCTGGGGCGAGAACCGCTTCCGCGCCGCCGGCTTCCGGGTCGTGCCGCCGGCCGCCGCGCGCAAGGGCTCCTACATCGCGCCGAACGTCGTGCTGATGCCGTCCTTCGTGAACATCGGCGCCTATGTCGACAGCGGCACCATGGTCGACACCTGGGCGACGGTCGGTTCCTGCGCCCAGATCGGCAAGMATGTGCAYCTCTCGGGCGGCGTCGGCATCGGCGGCGTGCTSGAGCCGCTGCAGGCCAACCCGACCATCATCGAGGACAACTGCTTCATCGGCGCCCGCTCSGARGTCGTGGAA